>JARGNS010000409.1 GCA_029213105.1 Planctomycetota bacterium | reverse complement strand
CTACGACACATGCCAGCGGGGCGGACCCGTTTGCCGGCAGCGAATCCCTTCGCCGCCGCGTACCACGTGCGAGGTTTGGTTACCTCCTTCGCGGTGTCCACCGCCCAGCCTCCCGACGCGTCAAGCGCGCCGGAGCATCCATGGGCTTCACCCTTCAAGGTCTTCCCCTCATCGCGATCGGTGCCCCTCTCAGGGCCCGTGCCTTCCTGGCGTTACCGGCTGCCGCGCATCATCCCGGAGGTCGATGCGAACAACCTGGCCGCCTTCAAGGCCTTCTTCCCGCGACGAGTCCGTGCTGTCGCCGAAACCCGAGGGTTCCGGCCGTCGATCCCTTCTTGGGGTTCACCCCTCCAGAGCTTTGCTCTCGTTCGTCCTGGCGCGCGCTTTGATCGCGGCGCCTCCCCTCTCGCCCTTGGGACGGCTTGACGTCCAGGCCCGCCTGGGCCACAGGGTATTGCGGTGCGAACGAGTGGGTCGGTCCGTCTCCGGACCACCAACTCTCTTGGGATTGTCTACCTTCCGGCGTACTCGGTGCTCCGTTCGTCGCTCCTCGAGGCGGGCTCATGGTTTCGCCTCACGCCCTCGCACGCTTGCGCGCGCGCTGGCGATCCATGCCCCTCGGTTACGACGCAACAGCAGATCCCGGGCCTGCTACCCGGCACCGGCGCCCATCGGTCTACGATCGATGACTTCGTCCGTTCGTCAGTGCTTGTTTTTCAAAGAGCCGCGCTTGCGTGGTCGCTTGCGCGTTGCCCGGTAGAGAGCAATGCGGGGACCAAACGAATCCACTCCCGCAGAAAAACTTCGTTTACGCGTTCTTTGCACGCCTACAGACCATCGGAGGCCATCTACGGATTCGCGCCGGGGCTTCTCCACAATGTGCGTATCCGGGCCTTGGGCACCGCGCACCCCAGGCCATTTGTGGAAAGCGGGTGGACAACAGCCCCAACCCCCTACCGAAGAACGAGTTGCGCCATGGGAAGGGCTGGGACTGTTGTTGGGATGGCAGCACCCCAAGGGGACCCATGCCCTTCTCCCGGGGTTTTCCACATCGCGTCCGAGCCCGCACGACATGAGGGAAGAACCAGGGCCTTGATCCTGCGTACACGCACCAGGCGCCGTGCCCCAGCTCCGTGGGAGCGGCTCCCGCCCCGCGGTCAGCCGCGGTAGTCCTCGCGGCGCATGCCGTGGGCCTGCATCTTCGAATACAGCGTCCGGCGGTTGATGCCCGCGTGCTCGGCGGCGCGGCCGACGTGGCCGCGGTAGCGGCGCAGGAGCCGCTTGAGGTACTCGCGCTCGACGGCCGTCTGGACGCGCGTGACGACGGCCAGGAGGGGCTCCTCGAGGTCGAAGCTGGGCACCGTGGTGCGGCGCGCCTCGCCGAGCTTGAGGCGCTCGGGCAGGTCGGCCTCGGTGATGGCCGGCCCCCGCGTGAGGATCACGGCGCGCTCGATGACGTTCTCGAGCTCGCGCACGTTGCCCGGCCAGCCGTAGCCCTTCAAGCGCGCGATCGCCATGCGATCGATCTCCAGGATGTCGGGACGGGAGAGCGACTCGCTGAACTTCGCGCGGAAGACCTCCGCGAGCAGCGGGATGTCCTCCGGACGCTCGCGCAGGGGCGGAATCGACAGCTGGACGACGTTCAGCCGGTAGTAGAGGTCTTCGCGGAAGGTGCCTGCGGCCACCGCATCTTCGAGGCTGGCGTTCGTCGCGGCCACGATGCGCACGTCGACCTTGAGCAGCTCGGTGCCCCCCACCCGGCGGACCTCCATCTGCTGGAGGACCCGCAGGAGCTTCACCTGCATCGCCGGCGAGATGGTGCCGAGCTCGTCGAGGAAGAGCGTCCCGCCGTGGGCGAGCTCGAAGTAGCCCTTCTTCTGGTGGATCGCACCGGTGAACGCGCCGCGCTCATGACCGAACAGCTCGCTCTCGAGGAGCGACTCGGTGAGGGCGCCGCAGTTGATCGTGAAGAACTCACCGCTGGCCCGCTTGGACTGCCGGTGGATGGCGGCAGCGACGAGCTCCTTGCCCGTGCCCGTCTCCCCCACGATCAGCACGGGGCTGGCCGTCTGGGCGAAGCGCGGGATCAGCCGGAAGAGATCGAGCATCGCCGGGTTGCGGCTGTTGAGGTCCTCGAACTTGTAGCCGTGCAGCGGGGTCTCGTAGCCCTCGGCCTCCTCATCGTCGCCGCGGGTGTCCTGCTCGCGCAGGCCCTGCTCCACGGCCGCGACGAGCAGGCCGACGTCTTCGGGTCCCGCACGCTCCGACGGCAACTCCAGCAAGGAGACTTCGGGGAACTCGGCTTGGAGGAGCTCGCGGAAGGCTCCAGCGCCGATGCCGGCGCCATCCACGTCGAGGATGACGGCACCGATCTCGGAGCGTCGGCCCGGGACGACGCGGCTTGCGGCCTCGCTCAGCAGTTCGAGTGCCGTGCCGCAGTCCGCCGCGCTACGGACGCGCATCCCTCGCCTGGAGAGCTGCGCGCGCAGTCGCGTGGCGGTGGCACCGCTCCCACCGACGATCATGACGATCGGCCGAGGCACCGGCCCTCCCTCTACTCGCCACCTTGTTCGTGATCACAGCGTTCACGCAGGCGAGTCAGCGGAGGGTACCGCTCACGCCTCGGCGGTTCAAGTCGCCCCGGGTCGAGACGCACGCGTTGTCACACACCGGGGCGTCTCAATCCGTGTCGATGTCGCCCAGGGCGATGACGCCATCGATCTCGAGGCAGGCGAACCACGCGCTGCCGGCGACGCCCTTGACCTTCCAGACCAACCAGGTGCCTTCGGATTCCGTCTCGGAGCGCCACGCGCTGAACACGGGTGTCCCGTCGCCGAGGAGTTTGCCGACGCGCGCGGCCATCTTGTCGACGCGCGGCTTCTCGTCGGGGGCGTCGTAGCGGCAGACGTCCTTCCAGGGGCGGGTCTCGTCCTCTCCGCGGTAGACGATGCGGGGGGCGAGGGCCGCGGTGTCCTGGGCGCGGACCAGGGCGAAGATGTCCTGGAGGGCGGCCTGGGTGCGGGCCTGGGGGGTGGCGGGCTGCTCGGCGGGTCCGGGGTCGCCGCAGGCGGCGAGGGCGAGGCTGAGGAGCAGGACCCCTATGCGGCGTGTGGCGGGCATGGCGGGCCTCCTGGGGCGCGAGGGTAGCAGCGGCGGAGCCCGTACGAATGGGGCTGGGGGGCGGTTGCCACAATGGTCGGCCTTGCCGCGCCTCTCGCGTAGACTCCCCCCACCAAGCGCCGGGGCGTAGCGCAGTTTGGTAGCGCACCTGACTGGGGGTCAGGAGGTCGCTGGTTCAAGTCCAGTCGCCCCGACCATTCACGACGGCCGTGGAGTTCACGCTCTGCGGCCGTCGTACTTTTTGGGTAGCTCGTGGACTTGAATCCGCGACCGGGTGGGGGGGTAGCCCAGGCGCGTCTGCCCGCGCAGCGGGGAGAGCACGCGATGGGCGTAGGGGGGGATTCAGATCCCCCCCTGACGGGGCGCCGCGTCTTGCGTGCGGCCCCGAGCGAGCGCAGCGAGTCGAGGGGTAGCGCGCTGGTTCAAGTCCAGTCGCCCCGACCATTCACGACGGCCGAGACTCGTAAGGAGCCTCGGCCGTCGTTCTTTTGGCCTACCGCGTGACTAGAGCCAGCCAGTGGCTTGTCCGGTCCTCAGCGAGCGCAGCTCGCGTAGGTCTGAGCGAATGGCGTCGTCACGGGGCGTGGGCCCCGCGCGGCGCTGCGCCGCACGGGTCGCGCCGTCCCCGACCATTCACGACGGCCGTGGAGTTCACG
>JARGNS010000408.1 GCA_029213105.1 Planctomycetota bacterium | reverse complement strand
GGCACCAAGGGCAACCACTGGCGCCTCGTACACGCGAAAGCCGACGTCACCGCCCACGGCCCGTGGCCGGGCAAGAGCACGGCGCTCAACAGCCCGTGGGACATCGAGTTCCTCGACGGCGTGGGCTACATCGCGATGGCCGGTAGCCACTCCATGTGGGCGGTCGATCCCGATACGTATGCCGTGCGCCATGTCGCCGGCGATCTCTCCGAGCGCCGGCTCGACGCGCAGGACCCGTACGAGGCCGCCTTCGCCCAGCCCTCGGGACTCACCACCGACGGGACCTACCTCTACATCGCCGACAGCGAGTCGAGCGCGATCCTGCGCATGAGCAAGGGCGGCGAGGTCGTGACCCTTGCGGGGGCCGAGAAGGACGCGCCCAAGAACCTGTTCCACTTCGGGGACGAGGACGGCGTGGGCTGGGGCAAGCGCTTCCAGCATCCGCTGGGGGTGGAGTACGTGAACGGGCACGTGTGGGTGGCGGACAGCTACAACCACAAGCTCAAGCGACTAGAGCCCAAGCGCCGCACCGTGCGCTCGATGGTCGGTACGGGCGTGCCCGGCCAGGCCGATGGCCAGGGGGCGATGTTCGCGGAGCCGTCGGGCGTCTCGTATGCGGGCGGTGTGCTGTACGTGGCGGACACGAACAACCACGCGATCCGGCGGTTGCGCCTGCCTCCGGGCGGGACGGAAGTCGGCATGCCCGACACGTTGCCCCTGCGGGGCGTGCCGATCCCGATGGCCCACGCGCAGGGCGGCCTCCCCGACGCCTGGCCCATGCTGGCGGGCACGCTGCAGGGGCAGGCCGTGAAGGCCGCCGTGCGGGTCGGTGCGCCGTTCGAGATCACCCTGGCGCTGCGGCTCCCGCCGGGCTGGAAGCTGACGGAGGACGCGCCGTCCGCGGCGCGTGTCGAGGTCCCCGCGAGCCTGCAGCCGCTCGTGGTGAAGGCCGTGGAGGCGAAGATCACCAAGCCCACGACGACGATCCGCGTGCCGGGCATCGACCACGCCGGTGTGCACGAGGTGCCGCTGCGGGTCCTCTACTACGTCTGCCGCGAGGGGGGCGACTGCCGGATGCGGAGCGTGGAGTTCACCCTCCAGGTGGCCGTCTCGGCCGAAGCGGAGGCTCCGGCGTCGATCCAGGTGACCGACATCTTCACCCCGGCGGGCAAGTAGCCGGGGCCCGGCCCTGCACGGCTATGATCCTGGCGTGGAGTCGGTAACAGACACCCTCGGACGCCCCCTGCGCGACCTGCGCATCTCGGTCACGGACCGCTGCAACTTCCGCTGCGCCTACTGCATGCCGAAGGAGGCCTTCCCGAAGGACTTCGCGTTCATGCAGCGCGAGAAGCTCCTGAAGTTCGGCGAGATCACGAGCATCGTGAAGGCCGCCGTGCCGATGGGTCTACGCAAGGTACGCCTCACCGGCGGCGAGCCGCTCCTGCGCAAGGAGATCGAGTGGCTCATCAAGGGGCTGCGTGCGATCGAGGGGGTGGAAGACATCGCCCTCACCACCAACGGCTCCTTGCTTGCGAAGAAGGCCCCGTTGCTGGCCGACGCCGGGCTCGATCGCGTCACCGTCAGTCTCGACTCCCTCGATGATGCCACCTTCCGCGCGATGAACGACGTGAACTTCGCGGTCGAGCGCGTCCTGGCGGGCATCGAGGCCGCCCTCGCGGCCGGGCTGACCCCGGTGAAGATCAACATGGTCGTGAAGCGTGGCGTGAACGACGACCACGTCGTCGCCATGGCCAAGCACTTCCGCGGCAAGCCCGTCATCCTGCGCTTCATCGAGTTCATGGATGTCGGCACGACCAACGGCTGGCGCCTCGAAGACGTCGTGCCTGCCGGCGAGATCCTGAAGCGCGTGACGGCCGAGGTTGACCTCGAGCCGCTGCAGGCGAACTACAAGGGCGAGACGGCCCTGCGCTACGGCTACGCCGATGGCGTGGGGGAGATCGGCTTCATCGCGTCCGTGACGCAGCCCTTCTGCTCGGCGTGCAACCGCGCCCGCCTCTCGGCGGATGGGCACCTGTACACGTGCCTCTTCGGGACCCAGGGGCACGACCTGCGCCGCTTGATCCGCGAAGAAGACGCGTCGGTCGAGCAACTCACGGAAGCGCTGGAAGGCATCTGGCGGATGCGCGCCGATCGCTACAGCGAGATCCGCTCCGACGATACGCGCGACCTCCCCAAGGTCGAGATGTCCTACATCGGAGGCTGACCAGAGGTCAGCCTCCGATGTAGGACCCTGAGCGAGCGTAGCGAATCGAACGGGTCCCCCCGCAGTAGAGGGCACTTGCGCTCAGCCCGTCCTCCCGGTCGAATCCGCTGCGTACTCGCAGCGTGCGTACCCCGTGCGTACCCCGTGCGGCGCCGGCGGAGGAGGCTCGGATGGACAACGACTTGGGACGACAGAGCATCTCGGCGTGGGCCGGGGCCGCGCCGGAGAGCGCGGCCGGGACTTCGGGCGACGATGCAGCCGCCTTCACGCCCGCCGCGCAGAGGTTTCGCGTCGAACAACTGATCGGGCGGGGCGGCATGGGGGAGGTCCATCTCGTCACCGACGAGGACCTCAGGCGCCAGATCGCCATGAAGGTCATGCGCGAGGACGCCGCCCAGGAGCGGGAGCATCGACTGTCGTTCGTCGCCGAGGCCCAGGCTACGAGCCAACTCGAACACCCCGGCATCCCCCCGGTCCACGACATCGGCCTGACGCCCGACGGACGCCTCTACTTCACGATGAAACTCGTGCAGGGCCGCACGCTCGCGGAAGTGATCCACGATCTTGTCCTCAAGCGCCGCGACGTGCAGCGCGAGTACAACCTGCACAAGTTGGTGAGCAACCTGGAGACGATCTGCGAGACGATGTACTTCGCCCACGAACGCGGCGTGATCCACCGCGACCTCAAGCCCGAGAACATCATGCTGGGCGACTACGGCGAGGTGCATGTCATGGACTGGGGTCTCGCCCGCGTCGAGGTCGAGATCGACGAGGATGTGGAGGGCGCCGCCTACGTCGAGACGGCCAGGGCGGGGAGCGGCACGGAGACGCAGCACGGCCAGATCAAGGGCACGCCGCCCTACATGAGTCCGGAGCAGTTTCGCAGCGACCCCTCGGCTGTAGACGAACGCAGCGACATCTACGCTCTGGGCTGCCTGCTCTACGAGATGCTGACGTTGCACCCGGCGTTCGGCGGCAACCTGTCGGAGATCATCTCGAAGAAGATGGCGGGGGAAGCCGTGGACGTGCGTGAGCGCAATCCTCGCCGCAAGCCGCCTGAGCCCCTGGCGGAAGTGTGCCGCAAGGCCATGGCTGCGGCGGCTTCCGAGCGCTACGGCACGGCGCGCGAGATGGGCGACGCATTGCGCAACTGGCTGGACGGGCGTGGCGCGCGCGCGCGCAGGCATCTGGAGGCGGAGGCTTTGGCCGCGCAAGGCACGGAGGCCGTGGCGGAGGACACGCGACTGTCCACGGGCGGGACCGAGGCCGAGCGGCGTGCCGACAAGGAAGCGGGGAAGGTGAAGCCCTGGCAGTCGGTGGCAGAGAAGGACGCGCTTCTCGAAGCGCGTGAGCGCGTCGAGGGTCTGGAGACCGATGCGGCGCTGTCCTTTTCAGAGACGACACATCTACTCAACGCCGCCTTGACCCAGGAGGCTGAGAACACGACCGCTCGCGCTGCGCTGGGCGACCTATGGAAGTCGCGGCTCCAAGATGCGGAGGACCGTGGCGACAAGGCCGATGCGACGCACGCTTTGGCCACGCTGCGCCGCTACGACGATG
>JARGNS010000407.1 GCA_029213105.1 Planctomycetota bacterium | reverse complement strand
GCGGCGTCGCCCTGCTCGTCAACAACGCGGGCGGCAACGTGCGCACGACCGCGGCCGAGACGCCGCTCTCGCTCTGGGAGGACCTGATCCGCCTCGGGCTGACGGCGCCGTTTCACTGGGCCAGCCTGTGCGCGCCGTCCATGCGCGCCGCGGGCTTCGGCCGCATCGTGAACATCGGCAGCGTGGCCGGCATGACCGCGCTGCCCACGGGGGCCGCCTACGCTTCCGCCAAGGCGGGCCTGTCCCAACTCACGAAGAACCTCGCGCGCGAGTGGGGGGGCGACGGCGTGACCGTGAACCTCATCGCGCCCTGGTACGTGCGGACCCCCCTGACGGAGCCGGTGCTCTCCGACCCGGACTTCATGGAGACGGTCCTGGCGTGCACACCCACCGGGCGCATCGGCACACCCGAGGAGGTGGCCGCCGCGGTCGCGTTCCTCTGCGGCGCCGAGGCGGGTTGGCTGAACGGCACTTCGATCCCCCTCGATGGCGGGTTCAGCGGCGCGTCGTTCTATCCCTGACCGTTCGGTGACGGTGAGTCCCCGATCCAGGGCCTGGATCGGGGCCGAGCGGCCCCTGTCGGACGGGCCCGAGGTGGTCGGCGTCGGTTCGGTGTGGGATTCTCCCCGCTTCGAATCGGGCAAGGAGACCCCCCCATGAAGTCATGTGTCCTCGCCGTCTCGCTGCTGGCCCTGCTGGTGGCGCAGGCATCCCACGCCCACGCCGACGATCGCAGCGCGGCCGCCGTGCGTGACCAGATCGATCGCGTGCTCGCTGAGGACATCCGCCTCGAGCGCGGACGCCGCGGCATGGCGCTGGCCGGTACGGACTTCGACATCGGGGGACTCTCCGTGGCCCTGCGTGTGCCGCCGCGTCCGCCGCCGCCGCCGCCGCCGCCCGGCGAGGTCGTCGGCCCGATCTACCGGCCCGCCCCGCAGCCCGTGATCTCGGCGCCCGTCGTCCAGGCGCCGGTCGTGGCCGCGCCCGTGGCGGCAGCGTCGGCTGCCGCGGCCGAGCCAGCCAAGGACCTGCCCAAGACCTGTGGGTGGTTCGGTCCGTGCTGCCTGCGTCCTGATCCGTGGACCTGCAAGGACCCCTGCGCCCCGCCGGAGCCCTGCGACACCCCCTGGTCCACCCAACTGACCCTCGGCCTGAACGCCGCCCAGGGGAACACCGACAAGCTCGATGTCACCTTCGGTGGCGTCGTGAAGTACGAGCAGTACCCGTGGATCGTCCGGTGGGTGTGGCTGTGGGCGTACGGAGAGACCGACGGCACCGCGAGCACGGATGCGTTCAACTCGGACGTGCGCTTGGAGCGCCGCTTTGGCACGAAGTGGTCGGCCTTCGCCAGCGTCGACTTCAACAGTGACAAGATCTCCGGTTTGCAGCATCGCTGGATCGGCAACCTGGGCATGGGCTACTGGGTGTTCGAGCGCGTCGGCACGTACCTTAAGCTCGAAGCCGGCGCCGGCTGGACCCTCGAGAAGCGGCGCTACATGGCGGAGACCGAGGCGCCCTCGGGCTACCTCGGCGCGGAGTATGTCTACGAGTTCCGCAACAACATCGACTTCAAGTCGCGTGCGCGCTTCTTCCCGAACTTCGACGAGTACGACCTCTCGCTGTTCGTGTTCGAGGCGTCCCTGGCCGTGCCACTGTGCGAGGGGCTCTCGCTGGCTCTCGCCCTGCGCGTCGACCACGTGATCGAGCCGCCGGCACCGCGTGACAACACGGACCTGCTGCTGACTCTGGGCGTCCAGGCCAACTTCTAGCTGGCTGGCCTCGGCGTCGGGCACGAGCGCCCGACGCCGGTGTGCGGGCTAGTTCAGGCGGCGGTGCTTGCCGCCGCGCCCGTCGGCGTCGCCGCCCTCTTCGCGCCGGCGCTCGCGGTACGTGCTGTAGTTGCCTTCCCAGAAGCGTCCGCCGCCGCCTTCCTCGAAGGAGAGGATGTGCGTGGCGACCTTGTCGAGGAAGAACCGGTCGTGGCTGACCACGATCGCCGAGCCCGCGAAGTTCTCGAGGGCCTCCTCGAGCACGCGGATCGTGTCGACGTCCAGGTCGTTGGTCGGCTCATCGACGAGCAGTAGGTTGCCGCCCAGGCGAAGCATCTTGGCGAGCTGCACGCGGTTGCGCTGCCCACCCGAGAGGTTGCCCACGAGCTGCTGCTGGTCCGCGCCCCGGAAGTTGAACTTCGACACGTAGGCGCGGGAGTTGACCTTCAGCTTGCCGAGCGTGAGCTCGTCGGCGCCGTCGCTGATCTCCTGCCAGACGTTCTTCGCGGGGTCGAGATCGCCGCGATCCTGGTCGACGTAGCAGAGGTCCACGGTGGGCCCGAGGTCGACCGTGCCGGAATCCGCCTCGAGCTGGGAGGAGATGATCTTCAGCAGGGTCGTCTTGCCCGTGCCGTTCGGACCGATGACGCCGACGATGGCACCGGGCGGCACCTCGAAGGTCACATTGTCGAGCACCGTGCGGTCGCCGAAGGACTTCGTGATGCCCTCGACGTTCAGCACCTTGGTACCGAGCTTGCGCGTGGTCGGGATCATCAGCGCGAAGCCCTCGCCCTGCTTCTGCTTGTCCATGTGCTCTTGATAGAGCGACTCGTAATCGCGGATACGCGCCTTGTTCTTGGCCTGGCGACCCTTGGGGTTGCGCTGGATCCAGGCGAGTTCCTGATCGAGGCGCTTCTGGCGTGCCTTCGAGCGGGCGTCTTCCGACTTCTCGCGCTTGGCGCGCTTCTCGAGGTAGGCGCTGTAGTTGCCCTGGTACGGGTAGCCGCGGCCGTCGTGCATCTCGAGCATCCACTGCGCGACGTTGTCCAGGAAGTACCGGTCGTGCGTGATGGAGATGACCGTGCCGTCGTACCCGTCGAGGTGGCGCTCGAGCCACAGCACGGCGTCGGCGTCCAGGTGGTTCGTCGGCTCATCGAGGAGCAGTACGTCGGGATGCTGCAGCAGGATCTTGCAGAGTGCGACGCGACGACGCTCGCCTCCAGAGCAGGTGGCGATGTCCGAGTCCCAGCTCGGCAGCCCGAGGGCGTGGCTCGCCTGCTCGAGGGTGCGCTCGACCTCCCACGCGTTCCTGTGCTGGATCTCCTCGTCGACCTTGGACTGTTCGTCCAGCACGGCCTGCATCTTGTCCGCGTCGCTGTAGACCTCCTCCTTGCCCATCTCCTCGCTCAGCTCTTCGTAGCGCTTGATGAGGTTCGTGATCTCGGACACGGCTTCGTCGAGGTTGTCCTTGACGGTGCCCGGCGTGAGCTCCGGCTCCTGGGCCAGGTAGCCGATCGTCGTGCCGTCGGCGACCCAGCGGACCCCATCGAACTCGTCATCCACGCCCGCCAGCACGCGCAGCAGGGTCGTCTTGCCGCTGCCGTTGTGGCCGATGACGCCGATGCGCGCGCCCCGGAAGAACTGCAGGTTGATGTTGTCCAGCACCATGTGCTGGCCGAAGTGACGGGACACGTTTTGCAGTTGGAAGACGAAGTCAGTGCTCATGGCGGCTGTTGTAGCCGTACGATCGTTTGCAGGCGGATTCTGGCTGACCGCCCCCCGGAGAGCCCCGATGACCGGAATGAAGTCCTGGCTGATCAACGTGACCTGCGGCCTGCTGGCCTACACGGGCTCGCGCTTCATCTGGGCCGAGAAGGACACCGGCGTGACCAAGCTGCCCTGGGAGCTGGTCACCTTCGCCATCCTCTACCTGCTGCTCCAGGCCCTGATCCGCGGGCGCAAGCTGGCGCGCCTCGGCAAGGAGGGCTGATGGCGCGGGGTGGTGAACCGCGGCGCCGCGACTC
>JARGNS010000406.1 GCA_029213105.1 Planctomycetota bacterium | reverse complement strand
GGGCCGGGGCGCCGGCGGGCGGCGTCAGCGGATCGGGGGACGAGGGGGTCATGGGGCGTGTGCTTCCCGAGGCGGCGGTCCAGCGGCCTACCCCCAGGCTTACAAGCCTGGGGTTGGCACGCCTAGACCCCTGTTTGCACTAGATGAAGGGGGCCTGCGAAGATGGCGCGATGCCTTCCGCTGCAATCCCCTTCACCAAGATGCATGGCTTGCGCAACGACTACGTGGTCGTCGACGCGACCCGCGAGGCGCCGGCCGACCCGGCGGCCCTCGCGCGGGCGACGGCCGAGCGCCGCGCCGGTGTGGGAAGCGACGGCCTCCTGTTGGCCCTGCCCTCGGCGCAGGCCGACATCCGGATGCGCATGTTCAACCCGGACGGGAGCGAGGCGGAGATGTGCGGCAACGGCTTGCGCTGCCTCGCGCTCTTCGCGGTGCAGCGCGGCCTGGTCGAGGCCGGGCGGCCCCTGCGCGTGGAGACCGGCGCCGGGGTGCTCGGCGCGCGCGTGGAACTCGGAGCCGACGGCCGCGACGGCCGCGTGACGGTTGACATGGGCCCCCCGGAACTCGGGGGGCCTCTCGCGCTCGAACTCGACGGTGCCGTGCACGACTTCGTGCGTGTCTCCATGGGCAATCCCCATACGGTGTGCTTCGTCGAGGCGGTCGACAGCGCGCCGGTCGAGACGCTCGGGCCGCGGGTCGAGACACACGCCACGTTCCCCGACCGGACGAACGTCGAGTTCGTCGAGGTGCTCGATCGCACCCATGTCCGCCAGCGGACGTGGGAGCGGGGGGCGGGCGAGACCCTGGCCTGTGGCACGGGCGCCTGCGCCGTCGTCGTGGCCGCGGTCGAGTCCGGACACACGGACCGGACGGTGCACGTGGCCCTGCGCGGCGGAACGCTCGAGGTGACCTGGCGCGAGGACGGCCACGTCGAGATGACCGGCCCGGCGGTCTTCGTGTTCGATGGGCAGTGGGCGCTCGCCGACAGCCCCCTGGCAGCGTCGGACGCCGGGCCGCAGGCCTAGGGAGCGCAGCATGGACGAGTCCCCTTGCGATGTCTGCGGCAGCCACCAGATGGAGCCGGCCACCCTGCGGGGCGCGAGCGTCATGCGGTGCGGCCTCTGCGACCACGTCCAGGGCGATGCCGAGCTGATGGCCGGCATCGATGCGCTCGACGAGGCCGAGCAGCGCGGGCTCCATCCCGACGTCTACCCGCTCGTGCAGGCCCTCGAGCAGGTGCCGACGTTCCACGTGACGAGTACGTCCGTCGGACGCGTGGAGACGAGCGAGTTCCCGTTCGTGTTCCTGCGCCTGGACCCCGGTGGCCTGCGGGATCTCGAGCGCCTGCTGACCAGCCTCGAGATGGCCAACCGCACGACCCAGCGCCGCTGGGTCGTGGAGTGCACCCTGCAGCGTGAGCTGCGCTTCGTGCTGCGGCCGCGCTTCTGGAAGGCGATCCTCGAGATCGACGCGAACGACATCCGCGAGGCGCGCTCGGACTTCCGTGTGCTGGCCGAGATCCTGGCGCGCGACGTCCAGCTGGGCTGGTGGCGGGACTGAGCGACGCGTCGACGGCAACGCAGCCGTCGCCAGCCGTCAGGCCGGGTCGGGAAGCAGCTTGAGCGACAGGTCGAGGGCGCGCGCGCTGTGGGTCAGCGCACCCGAGGAGATGCGCCCGATGCCCGTGGCTGCAAGGGCCTCGATGCTCGTCAGGGTGACACCGCCCGTGACCTCGAGCGCCGGGCGCGGCGACTCCAGGGTCTGGACGCGGCGGACCGCGGCACGGATCGCTCCGATGCCGAAGTCGTCGAGCATGATCACGAGCCGCCCTCGCTGCGCGGGGACCACGGCCTCGAGGACCGCCTCGAGTTCGTCGTGGCTCTCCACTTCCACGTAGAGCTGGACGCCTTCGGCGAGCGTGGGCAGCAGGGCGCGCACGCCGTCGGCGACCTGCGTCGGCCCCGTGCGGCCGTAGGCCGCGACCAGGTGGTTCTCCTTGATCATCGCGGCGTCGGCGAGGTCCATGCGGTGGTTGCGCCCGCCGCCGCAGCGCACGGCGTACTTCTCGAGCGCGCGCCAACCGGGGGTCGTCTTCCGGGTGTCGTAGACCCCGGCGTGGGTCGCCATGGCGGCCTCGACGAAGAGCGACGTCAGCGTGGCCACGCCGCTGAGGCGCTGCAGCAGGTTGAGGATGGTGCGCTCCGCGCGCAGGATCGCCCGGGCCGAGCCGCGCAGGCGCAGGGCCACGAAGCCGGCGCCGACCGTGTCGCCGTCCTGCGCCAGGGGCTCGAGTGCCATGGGGGCATCCAGCTGCGCGAAGACGCGGGCGACCAGGGGGAGGCCGCAGAGCACGCCCTGGGCCTTCACCCGCAGCTCCGCGGCCACCGTCCGGTCGTGCGGGGGCAGGGCCGCGGCGGGGATGTCGTCCGCGGCGTGGTCCTCGGCGAGGGCGGCGGTGATCAGGGTCTCGACGGCCTCCCCGTGGGGGAACGTGTCGTCCCGGGCGGACCCGTCGGCGGTGGGGGTGCTCTCCATGCGCGCATCGTAGCCGCGCGCCGCCGTTTCATGGGCTCCGGCGCTGTCGCGCCTGCGCCGCCGTCCGTGGGTGCGGGGGTATGGACGGTCCCTGGCTGCGTGGCTCCCTGGCTGCCCGGCTATTTGGCTCCCTGGCTGCCCGGCTATTTGGCTCCCTGGCTCCCGCGCGCCCGCTGGGCCACGAGCGCGCGGGCGCGCACCGGCCCGATGCCGGGCAAGAGCGTGAGCTTCCAGGCGGGGGCGCGCGCCGGATCGCGCACGACGGGGCGGATGGCTCCGGGCCGGACCGGGGGCGCCGGGAAGGCCCGCATCGCCAGCTGTCCCGTGAGGAGGCCAAGCCCAAGGAGGACCAGCGGGACGAGCTCGCGGCCCGCGAGGGCCCGGCTGGAAGAGGCCCGGCCCGCGAGGGCCCGGCTGGAAGAGGCCCGACCCGGGGAGGCGGGGCCGGCGTGGGTCGGGGGGCGGGACACACCGCCCCCCTCGTCGCGACGGGGGACACGGTCCCATCGTGGGGCGTCCGCTCGTAGAATCCCCCCGTGACCACCCCTGCAGCCCGTCCCTCGATCGTGGTGCAAGCCACCCGGCTCCACAAGACGTACGGGCGCGGGGCCCGGGCGGTCGAGGCCGTGCGCGGCATCGACTTCGAGCTGCCGGCGGGCTGTTGCCTGGGGCTCCTGGGCCCGAACGGCAGCGGCAAGAGCACGACGATCAAGCTGACCCTCGGGACGCTGCGGCCGAGTGGCGGGCGCATCGAGACCTTCGGGGGGCCCGCGGGCCGTCGTGCGGCCCGCGGCCGCACGGGCTACGTGCCCGAGGAGGCACGCCGCTTCGGGACCCTGACCGGCCGCGAGACCGTCGACCTCTTCGCGCGCCTCCAGGGGGTGCGTGGGCGCGGCGAGCGCCGCACCCGTGTGGAGGAGGCGTTGACGCTGGTCGGCCTGCGACCCGATGCCTGGCGTCAGCGGCTGTCGACGTACTCCCGCGGCATGGCGCGTCGGCTGGCCATGGCCGCGGCCTGGGTGCATCGCCCCGACCTCCTCGTCCTCGACGAGCCGACGTCGGGGTTGGATCCGTTCGGGACGGAGGAGCTGCTCGCGCTGCTCGAGACCCATGGCGCCCGGGGCGGCGCGACGCTCCTCTCGACCCACGACCGCCTCACGGCCGAGAAGAGCTGCGACGAGGCGCTCGTGCTCGTGCGCGGGCAGGTCGGGGCGCGCGGGAGCGTGGATGCGCTGCTCGCGCGCGACGACGCGCCGTCGCTGCTGCCGCTGCTGCG
>JARGNS010000405.1 GCA_029213105.1 Planctomycetota bacterium | reverse complement strand
GCCTGGTGCCGGCGGTGTACAGCGGGTTGAGCATCGCCTTGACGTAGACCTCGTGCACCTCATGGAAGAAGTTCTTGATCCCGTCGTTGTTAGAGATGCTCCGGTCGTGTAACAACAGCAGCTTGGTCTGCCCCGCGTAGTCCCGGGCCTCGGCACCGCGGACACCGCGACCGCCCCAGATGCGCGGGTCACCTCGGACGATCGCAATGGCCGTCTCGATGACCCGCGGGTTGTTGGCGCCGCCGCGGGCGATGCGCCGAAGCACCGCGATCCGCTGCGGGTGATCCATCTTGGCCCACCCGTGCAGGTTGTAGACCTCGGGGGGCTGATGGATCGGCGTCGCGATCCCTTGGACTTCGGGCGGAACGCGGTGGGGAGCTTGCATCGGGGGTACCTCTCGGGCCTGAACCTACCAGGGTAGCCCTGTAGCTCGCCACCGTCCCGGCTACGCCTGGGGCGTGGCCGGGGCCGGCGCGGCGGCTGCGGGCAGGTTGCCCTGCGCATGCGCCACGAGGATCCGCGAGCGCAGCATCTTGCCCAGCTTGCCCGAGCGCGAGCCCGGTGCATTCGGGTGGATGTAGCGGCGCTCCTCCTCCTCCAGCACGGCCGGGAGATCCTTGAGCAGCGCGTGGTACTTCGCCGCCACGCTGGACTCGGTGAAGTTGTCCACCTCCGCAGGGATGCCGCTCTCCGCAAGCTGCGCCTTCGTGATCTCGCGCTCCAGCGCGATGGCCCGTGCGACCTTCTCCATGTCGGGATTCGGCACGCGCCGGATGATGATGATCTCGACCGCGCCGGCCGGCAGATCGTCGTCCGCGATGGAGTGCTCGGGCGCACTGCCGTCGAAGACAGGGATGGGCTGGTTGGTGAGGAAGCACGTGGTCATGCGGGGGGCTCCTGCTCGGAGAGGGTGGTGTCGGTGTCGGTGTCGGTGTCGGTGTCGGTGTCGGCATCCGCGACGGGCGCGGACATGCGGTAGCCCGACTCGGGATCGATGCCGCGGGCGCGCAGGTCTTCGTCAGAGACACGCCGCGCCTCGGGAGGCACCTCGGACTCCGCCTGCTCGCGGTAGCGCTGCATGCGCTCGTACTGGTCGGGCTGGAACGTGTTGTAGGGGAGCAGATCAACCTGCCAGCCGATGGCCGGGGACGAAGCGATCTGGAGGAGGGCGCTGACGACCTCCCAGACCATGCGCTCGCGGAACTCGATGTCCTCCGGCCACGGGGCCGGGATCTCGTCGGCTTCGATGACATGGAGCGCAGCGCCCACGCGCTCCAGCACAAGCTGCTCGTTGTTCCCGGCGTTGCGCCAGTGCATGCTGAAAGGCTCCGACGACACACCACGGACCGTGAGCGCGGCCGTGGTGTGCATGTTGAGCGTGTTGAAGACCCAGAGCAACGCAGGGCCATGCATGGCGCGCAGGTCCGTCACCGCCTTGGCTGCGCCTTCGATCCGCGCGCCGTTGATGACAGCAGGCAGCCACTCCACGAGCAGCACGCGGAACGCGGCGGCTGCGGCTTCGATCCGCGGCAGGCTGAGCGCATAGCCCGCACCAGGGAAGGTGCCGGCGTCTGGGTGCCGCCCCATGTCGTCGGGGGTGAGCGCCTGGGGCGGGCCGTCGAAGAGGCTGCGCTCGCCCGCTGCGTAGGGATCGGGAACGGAGCCGACGCCGTGGAACAGGCCGTCCGGGGAGACAGGCGGGCCCGCAGGGAAAGCCGCGTCTTGCAGCGTGGACCCACTGCGCGCAGAGTGCGCACCGCGGAGCCAGGGCGCTGTCTTGCGGTCCAGCCCGTCGCGCTGGCCGTCGTCTTGCGACGGTACCCGGACCGGCTGGATGTCCAGCACCGGGATGCGGCCGAAGGTGACGCGGACGTGGGAGCCCGGCGGGGCCTCCACCTGAGCGCCGTTGATTGCGATGATCACGGACATGTTCTACTCCCAGCGCATGTCATCGGGGACGAAGACATTGGCTTGCAACTTCCCCTTGAGCTTGGTGAAAAGGTCGTCGTCGCCGCCGCCTTCGGTGACGATGGCGCGGAGCCCCTTGGCGTTGACCGCTTCGAGCGCCGCGAGCGGATCGCCCACCAGACTCTCGGTGATGTAGGTCTCCCACGCATCCTCGGGAGCCTGCTTGAGGATCCCGACGAGGGCGTGAAGCCGCTGCTCTCCGGGGGATGCCGGGACCGGCGCCACGGCCATCTGCGGCGCCGGGGCCTGCGGCGCGCTCGTGGGGAGGGGCGCCGACATGCTGTTGCTCGGCGCCTGCGCTGCGACCGGCGCCGCGGCAGGCGCAGCCGCCACAGGGGCGGGCGCGGGCTCAACGAAGTCGAGATCGTCGTCATCGTCATCCCAATCGAAGTCGTCGTCCAGATCGTTCATCCCGATCTGACCCCGCGGCGGCGGCTGCGTCGTCTCGGCCGGCTTCTGCGCCTTGGCGATCATGCCCGCGCGGGCCACGTCGGTGATGCCGTCCACCACGCGGGTGACCAGCTTGAGCGCACCACTCTCCCCCTCAACCGGGGCCGGGGCCGGGGTCTCCGGGTTGAGGACACGACGGGCGAGCCCGCCAATCAGGTTGCCGGGATCGACACCCAGGGCCGCGATGACGCCCGTGACGCCTTCGATGGTCTCCTTGAGCCCGCCGCTCTTCTGCATGCCGGCGAGTTGCAGCGTGGTGAGCGTCTGTGCGTGCTCGCGTGCAGCGGAACGCTCGGCCTCGACCCGCTTGATCTCGGCCTCGTGCGAACGCTGGCGGTCACGCTCACGGGCCTCGGCAGCTTCCTTGCGCTCCCGCTCCGCGGCGGCAAGCCGCTCGCGCTCGATCTCGGCGGCGCGCTCGCTGGCCGCGGCTGCGGCCTTCTGCTGCTCCATCCACATGTTCTGCTGCTGCTGTTGCCATGCACGGTCGCGCTCCTGCCGCTCCCTGTCAGCGCGCTCGCGGCGGTCACGATCCTCCCGCTCCCGGCGGTCACGGTCCTCCCGCTCCCGGCGCTCGCGCGCCTGCCGGTCCTCGCGCTCCTGCCGCTCCCGGGACTCGCGCTCCTCTCGCCGCCGCTCCGCCGCCCGCTCACGGGCCTCCGACTCAGCGCGGACGCGTGCGACCTCAGCCTGCTGTGCTGCCGTGAGCATCTGCATCTGGGACCCCATGAACGTCTGCACACCTTCGGCAAGCTGCCGCTGCACCGTGACCTGCTGCGTGGCGCCGTCACGGGCCGCGGTGATCTGCGCAGCCGCGAAGTCACGCAGCATTTCGGTGGACTGCGCCGCCATCTTCTGGTCGTTGCTACGCGCCTCCCGATTCGTCGCCGTGACCTGCTCGATCACGGCCGCAGCCGCCTCCTGCGCGGTCTGGCCCTGCTCGCGGATCAGATCCACGACAGCCCGCCGCTGGTCCCGAAGCTCCGCCTGATCGGCCGACTGGCGCTCACGCTCGGCCGCACGGTCACCCCGCATCAACTCGATGACGTGGAGCAGCCCGCCCGCATCGCCGCTACCGGCCGCCGCGAGGGCTTGCCCTCCGCGGCTCCCCATGAGCAGCGCCTCGGCCTCCTCGAAGGGGATGCCCTGCCGCTTCGCCATCTGGTGCGCGCGGCGGACCTGGGCCAGGACACTGTGGTGCTCGGAGATCGGAACCGAGCGCTCGGTGCCCATGGTGCGGTCGTTGCCGTTCACCGGCATGATCACGAAGACCTTGTGTCCCTCACCCGGGCCCGGCATGGCACCCGGGAAGGACCGGATCAGCGTGGCCTCGGTCGCGCCGGTCGGGACGACGCCGAGCGAGGTCCGCGGTGCCCCCGGCTCTTCGAGGTAGACGTGCAGCCCGACACACTCGGGGTGCATCTT
>JARGNS010000404.1 GCA_029213105.1 Planctomycetota bacterium | reverse complement strand
GACCCCGAGCTCGCCCGCAAGGCCGCGGACGGCATGAAGGCCGCCCTGGCCGACGACAAGCAGGCGGCCTCCTACATCGAGCGCTTCGATGACCAGGCCACCAAGCTCGCCAGCTGGAAGACCCTCCACGAGAAGGTCGAGGGCGGTGACACGGCATGCGTCACGGACCTCACCCTGGTCGAGTACGACCTGGGCTTCCTGCAGGGGTCGGCGTTCGTCACGAAGGCCAAGGAGCTCCTCGAGGGCGCCACCGACGAGCAGAAGGTCAGGCTCGAGGCCGGGATGCTCAAGGCGGAGTTCGTGCAGCACACCATGGCGGGCCGCAGCCGCGATCCCAGCGCGCTCGGCTCGGCCACGACGGCGCTCCTCGCGCTCCTGGACGCAGGCAAGGTCCCGCCGAAGGACGTGATGCTGCCCGTCTACGGCACCCTCGCGCGGTCCGGGATCATGACGAAGAACGCCGACCTCATCGAGCGCGCCGCGGGCCTGTTCGAGGCCTCCGGCGACAAGCGGGTCGTCGGCTACGTGAAGAACCTGCGCAAGCAGGCCGCAGCCCTGCGCGAGGCGGAGGCCGCAAGCCCCGCCGACGAGGGTGGCGAGGGCGAGGACAAGTAGTCCCCGCGCCATCGGGGAGGGCCTTCACGGCCCTCGCGCCGCGTACGTCCACGAGGCGGGTACCCCACAGGGTGCCCGCCTCGTGTTCTGTACGGACCGGCAAGCCGGTACGTGTCTAGCGAGGCGGGGCGGACGTGCCCCGACCGCGCCGGCGGTTGCGCGAGCGGCCCTTCGAGCTGGTGCCGCCGGCGCTTGAGCCACCGCTGGAGCCGCCGCCGCTGGAACGACGACCTCTCCCGCGACCGCCGCCGCCCGAACTGCTGGAGCGACCCGAGCCACCGGAGCGGCCCGCTCGACCGCCCCCGGAGCGGCCGCCGCCGCCCCGACGGGCGCCTGGACGCTCCATGCTCTGACCGCGCCCCGGAGGGAGTTCCACGGTCATGCGCTCGATCTCCTGACCCGTCAGGCGCTCGATGTCCCGCAGATCGCCCCGCTCGGAGGGATCGCAGAACGAGATCGCCACGCCCTCGCGTCCCGCGCGGGCGGTCCGCCCGATCCGGTGCACGTAGCTCTCCGGCTCGTTGGGCAGGTCGAAGTTGATCACGTGGGTGATGTCCCGCACGTCGATGCCACGCGCCGCGATGTCCGTGGCGACAAGCACGCGGATCTCTCCGGCGCGGAAGCTCGCCAGGGCCCGCTCGCGCGCGCCCTGCGACTTGTTGCCGTGGATGGCCGCCGCATGGATGCCCGCGGACTCGAGCACGCCGGCGATGCGGTTGGCACCGTGCTTCGTGCGAGAGAACACCAGCACACGCTTGATGCTCTCGTCCTTCAGGATCTCCTTCAGCAAGCGGCTCTTGTCCTGTTTGTCCACGAAGCAGAGGTGCTGCTTGATGCGCTCGACGGTCGTGCTCGGGGGCGTGACCTCGACCCGCACGGGGTCCTTCAGGATGGAACGCGCCAGGGTGGCGATGTCCTTCGGCATGGTCGCGCTGAAGAGCAGCGACTGCCGGCGACGCGGAAGCCGCTCGATGACGCGACGGACGTCACGCAGGAAGCCCATGTCGAGCATGCGATCGGCTTCGTCGAGGACGAAGATCTCGACGTCCTCGAAGCTCACGTGCTTCTGGCCCATGAGGTCCAGGAGGCGACCGGGGGTCGCCACCAGGATGTCCAGGCCCTGCTTGAGCGCACGCACCTGGGGGTTCTGGCTCACGCCACCGAAGATGACGGCGGAGCGCATGTTCAGGTGCTTGCCGTAGCCCTCGAAGTTCTCGTTGATCTGGGAGGCGAGCTCCCGCGTCGGCGTCAGGATGAGCGCACGCGGGCGCCCGGCACGCGGACGCTTGTAGTTCTCATCCAGCAGATCGAGCATCGGCAGCGCGAACGCGGCCGTCTTGCCCGTGCCGGTCTGGGCGATGCCCAGCAGGTCGCGCCCATCCAGCAAGTGCGGGATGGCCTGGGCCTGGATCGGAGTGGGGGTTTCGTAGCCCTTGTCGCGCAAGGCGTCCAAGAGGTCCGTGCAGAGGTCGAGGTCGGCAAACGCCGGGGTCTCGGAGGGGGCGGCACGGTGGCCCCGCGGGGGGTGCGAAGATGCACCTTGGGTATTCAATGAATCGGTCTCGCGCTCGACGGGTCGCCTGCAAGTGAGGCGGGCCCCGGAGCAGATCTAGAAAGGCTCCGCGACAGATGCGGTGCCAGAACGTCCGCAGGATACCCCTGTCTGGGGCGCCGGCGGCAGGATTCGCCTGTTCGTGTTCATGGCACGTCGCTCCTGGCGGCCCGAACGCCGCCCCCCCGATCCCGCGGGAGCCCCACTCCGGGCCGTCTGCCGCGGCACCTGGGGGCCGAAGACCGGCAGGATCCCGGCGCGGGGATTTGCCGCACAACCCACGCAAGAGACCACGCGCCGTGGGGCGTCCCACGCACAACCATGCCGCGATGCGGACCAGCACGCACCGACTCGCGTCTCGCAACGCCTGGTCCTCGCCCCCCGGTACGGATCCGAGAGCAAGCACCTTCACGGCTTCGAGCAGAAGGCGTACGATCCGGGGAGAGGCATCTCGTCCCGGTCGCGTCCGCTTCGAGCGAACACCGTCCGCGTCACACGCAATGCCCGGAGGCAACCCCATGAAGGCTCGTGCTGTTCTCCTCGTCCCTGTGCTGTTGATCGCCCTCGCCACCACGGCGGTCTTGGTGATTCCGCCGGCGTACTCCAACGATGCCCCGCCGACGAAGGCCGGCGTCGCGAAGGCCCTCGGCAAGCAGGGGTTCTCCCCGTATGCCGGGCGCTCGTTCCCGACGCGCGCCTACTGGGGTGACCAGCACACCCACACGGCCATCTCGGTGGACGCTGGCACGATGTGCCGGTTGGGCCAGGAAGAGGCCTACCGCTTCGCCCGCGGCGAGGAGGTCACCTCGACCGGCGGCTTGCGCGCCAGGCTCTCGCGGCCGCTTGACTGGTTGGTGATCTCGGACCACGCCGAGCTCTATGGCCTGATGCCGCAGCTCCTCAAGGGCGACCCGGGCATCCTCGCGACCAAGCAGGGCAAGCGCTGGTACACGGAACTGAAGAGCGGGGACAAGGAGCGGATCTTCGCGACGGCGATGGAGATCGTGGCTGCCCTCCAGAACCCGGAGCCGCCCTTCAAGAGCGACCAGATGGTGCGCGATGCCTGGCAGCGCTACACCGCTCTCGCCGACCGCTACAACGAGCCGGGGCGTTTCACGGCCCTCATCGGCTACGAGTACACGACGCGTGGCGGCTTCAACCTGCACCGCAACGTGGTCTTCCGGGGCAACGCCGCGGATGCGAACCAGACGGTGCCGTTCTCGCAGTTCGACAGCCAGAACCCCGAGGATCTCTGGCGCTCCCTCGACAGCTTCCGCAAGCGGACCGGCGTCGAGGTCCTCGCCATCCCCCACAACGGCAACCTCTCCAACGGGCTGATGTTCTCCGACAAGTTGACGGACGGAACGCCCCTCACCAAGGAGATCGCCACCCTACGCATGAGCCTGGAGCCGATCATCGAGGCGACCCAGATCAAGGGCGACAGCGAGACGCACCCCCTTCTCTCGCCGGATGACGAGTTCGCCGACTACGAGACGTGGGACGCCGCGAACCTCGATGGCACCGAGGTCAAGAAGCCCGAGATGCTGCAGTGGGAGTACACGCGTTCCGCCTTGAAGAACGGCCTCGCGCTCGAGAAGAAGCTCGGTGTGAACCCCTTCAAGGTCGGCATGGCCTCCGGCACGGACTGCCACACGGCGCTTCCCGCCGTGGAAGAG
>JARGNS010000403.1 GCA_029213105.1 Planctomycetota bacterium | reverse complement strand
GCCGTTCATGCGGTCGGTGGCGAGCGGGTAGCGGAACTCGAGCGTGCCGTCATCGTCCGTGAGCACCTGCTGGAACGACAGGCGGATCGTCAGCTCCTTGCCCGGTTCGATGGGGAACACGCGCGCGCGGAACATGCCGCGGCCGACGTACTCGAGCAGGCCCGGGTCCTTCTTGCGGCGCACGATGCCTTCGTAGATCGCGCGGGCTCGCTTGGCCTCGATGACCTCCCCCTTCACCATCTTCCCGGCCATCGTCATGGCGAAGTCGCTGACGACGGCGCCCTCGGGCAGGGGGAAGAGGTACGTGCCTTCGAGCTGCTGGTGAGAGCTGCTGTAGAAGACCTGCTCGACGGTGACCTGCGCGATCTGACCGTCCAGCTTCGCGTTCACGGTGTGACGCCGCAGCCGCACCGGATGGTCCGAGCGAGCGGCGGTCGTGCTGCCTTCGCCCGCAAGGAGGATGCCGTTGGCGTGGCAGGGGAAGGGGGAGGCAAGCAGGCCCGCGAGGGCGCACGTGAGCACGAGGATGATGCGCGGCATGTTTCGGTTCCTCCGTCTGCGTGCTTGCAACGCGAGGGTGGTGAACCGGTTCGGTTTGGCGCCGTTGAAATGGCCACACGGGTGGATGGCGCGTGATCGGCTGCCGCTGCCTGCGCGACGGGCCCTCGTTGCGGACTTGGGCCGACGCGGCGCAGCGTCGCGGTCTATCGAGTGGGGTGCTGCTGCCGCGGCTGCGTCGGGCCGGGGGACCTCCGCCTGGAGACAACGCCGGCGCAGCCCAGAGAGCGCCAGAGAGGGCCTGCCGCCGAGTCCGCGACGTCCCCCGATTGCGCCCTAGCGGGCCGATTGCAGCGCTCCAGAGGTGGCGTGCCGGAGCCCGTCACGAGCCGCTCGCGCTGGGGGGCAGACCGCGTCGCCGGTCCTCGGTACCATCCCCGCCAAGGAGGGCCCCTGATGGACTTGAACTTGCCCACGACGACGCTGCCGAACCTCGGTGACGTGCACTGGAACCTCACGCCGCCGGAGCTCTACGAGCACATCATTCGCCGTGGCGAAGGGCAGGTCGCCCGCCGCGGACCGATCGTGGCATCCACGGGGCAATACACGGGGCGCTCCCCCAAGGACAAGTACATCGTCACCGACGCGGACGTCGAAGGCCGCGTCTGGTGGGACGGCGGCGAAGCCCACCGGTTCACGAGCGAGCAGTTCGATCGCCTGCTCGCACGCCAGCAGGCCTACCTGCAGGGCCGCGAGGTCTTCGTGCAGGACTGCTACGCCGGGGCCGACCCGACGCACCGCTTGCCCGTGCGCATCGTCACGGAGAAGGCGTGGCACAACCTCTTCGCGCGCAACATGTTCATCCAGGAGAAGGACGCAGCCGCCCTGGCCGAGTTCGTCCCCGGCTTCACGGTGATCCACACGCCGGAGCTCAAGGCCGACCCCGAGCTCGACGGTACGCGCTCCGAGGTGTTCGTCGTCCTCAACTTCGCCAAGCGCCTCGTCCTGATCGGTGGATCGCTTTACGCCGGCGAGATCAAGAAGTCGATCTTCACGACGCTCAACTACCTGCTGCCCCTCAAGGGCGTGCTCGGCATGCACTGCTCGGCCAACGTGGGCGCCGATGGGGATAGCGCACTCTTCTTCGGCCTTTCGGGCACCGGGAAGACGACGCTCTCGGCCGATCCGGAGCGCGCGCTCATCGGCGACGACGAGCACGGCTGGAGCGACGACGGCATCTTCAACTTCGAGGGCGGCTGCTACGCCAAGGTGATCCGCCTCTCGCCCGTCGCCGAGCCCCAGATCTACGCGACGACGAAGATGTTCGGCACGATCCTCGAGAACGTCGTCTTCAAGGAAGGCGGCCGTCACCTCGATCTCGACGACGCCCGCTTCACCGAGAACACACGCGCGAGCTACCCGATCGAGAGTATCGACAACATCGTGGATGGCGGGACGGGGGGGCATCCCCAGAACGTCATCCTGCTCACCTGCGATGCGTTCGGGGTCATGCCGCCGATCGCCAAGTTGACGCCTGCCCAGGCGATGTACCACTTCATCAGTGGCTACACGGCCAAGGTCGCCGGCACCGAGCGCGGCGTCACGGAGCCCAAGGCCGCATTCTCCGCCTGCTTCGGCGCACCGTTCATGCCGCTGCACCCGGGTGTGTATGCCGAGCTGCTCGGCAAGCTCACCGAGACGCACGGCAGCACGTGCTGGATCGTGAACACCGGTTGGTCCGGTGGTCCCTATGGCGAAGGCAAGCGCATGGCGATCCCGCACTCGCGGGCGCTCCTGCGCGCCGCGCTGGGAGGCCACCTCAAGGACGCCGAGATGCGCACGGACCCCGTGTTCGGCTTCGAGGTCCCCATGAGCTGCCCCGGCGTGCCCGACGGCGTCCTGGATCCGCGTAGCACGTGGGCCGATGGCGCCGCGTACGACGAGAAGGCCGCGTCGCTGGCCGCGATGTTCCAGAAGAACTTCGCGCGCTTCGCCGCGGGTACCAGCGAAGAGGTCCACGCGGCCGGCCCCAAGGTCGCGCAGCTGCACTAGCCCGCGGGGCGGTGGGGGCCAGCCCGGTCCCCGCCGCACATTCGCGGCCTGGCCTCCGCGCGGGCGATGCCCATGCTTGCGTGGTGCCCCAGCTCCCTTGAGGCCCCCCGCCCTTCGGCGGCGGCGGGCATCTGGATCGGGCTGGCCGTGCCGGACTGTCTGTCGTCCTGACGGCCTGTCGTCCTGGCTGCCCGTCGCGAGGCGGCCTGGTCTACGGCGTGGCGACGGTGGCGCATTCCGTGAAGACCGCGGTCCCGGCCGGGAGCGAGTCCGTCGGCCCCACGTTGGCCTGCGTCATGTTGCCGAGGTAGGTGTCGACCTGCGCGCCCGTGTGCGTGCCGGCGCCGATCGCGAGCAACTCGAACGTCGAGGTCCCGAGGAGCTCGCAGCGATAGTCGTCGTTGCAGTCGTTGGTGTTGATGTCCGTGCAGAGGGCCGAGGTCTGATTCGTCTGCACGAGCATGTCGATCGTGCCGCCAGTCACCTGGTTGTTGGCCGTCGTGGCTCCCAGGACGTTGCCCGAGACCGTCACGTCGGCGCTGGCCGTGTCGAAGAGCCGGACATGCACGCCGGCGTCCGCGGCGGCGTCGACCGTGTTGTCCCGGATCGCGAGGGTGCCCGTCGCGGCTTCCTGCACGACGATCCGGATCCCCACGTCGATGCTGCTGTCGCCGGTGTTGGCGATCGTGTTGTCCGAGATGGTGCCTGTGGCGCTGGACGTCGAGCTCGTTCCTACGCCGAACTGCCCCTGGACGACGTGGATGCCGTTGCCGGCGCTGATGCCGGCCGCCAGCGAGCCGTCATCGATCGTGTTGTTTTCGACGCGGAAGGCCGTCAGGGTGCTGTTGCCGTGGACGCCGATGTAGACAGCGTCCGCCTGCGTCTCGAGGGGGGTGGTGCCGTCGCCGTTCTGGGTGATGACCAGATCGGTGATCGTGCATGAATCGCCATCGTCGTCCACATCCAGGATCACCTGGAAGGCGGAGCGCGCCAGCCCGGTGGCCGTACAGCCTTCGATCATGACGTTCGTGATGGTGCTGGCCTCGTCGAGCACGATGTTCACGCCGTGATCGGTCGTGGTGCCGCTGATGCCCACCACCGTGCCGCGGAACACGCAGTCGATGATGTCCAGGTTGGTCAAGGTGCCGGAGTCGGCGTTCTCGACGTGGATGCCGTTGTTGTCGTCGCCGAAGCTGCCGCCACCGACAGGCTCCTGCATGTCGTCGAAGACGCAGCCTTCGACGCGGATGTCGCCGGTGCAGTCATCGAACTGCATGCCGTGGCTCTTCTGGCCGGCCTGCAGGGCGTCGCCCGC
>JARGNS010000402.1:361-3880 GCA_029213105.1 Planctomycetota bacterium | reverse complement strand
GCACGCCGGAGGAGCCGACGGGACGCTCGGGCTTCGCGCACCTCTTCGAACACCTGATGTTCATGGGCACGAAGCGCGCGCCGGGCAACCAGTTCGACGTGCTGCTGGAGACCGGCGGAGCCTCGAACAACGCCTCGACGTGGTACGACCGTACGAACTACTACGACTGGGGCCCTGCCAGCACGCTGCCGACGATGCTCTGGCTCGAGGCCGATCGCATGGAGCAGCTCGGGCAGGCCATGACCCAGGCCAAGCTCGACAGCCAGCGCGACGTCGTGCGCAACGAGCGTCGCGAGGGCTACGACAACGCGCCCTACGGCCCGGCCAACTTCCTCTTCTGGAAGCTGATGTTCCCGAGCGAGCATCCCTACCACCACCCCGTGATCGGATCCCACGAGGACCTGCTCGCAGCGAAGGTCGAGGACGTCGTGTCGTTCTTCGACACGTACTACGTGCCGAACAACGCGAGCCTTGTCGTGGCGGGCGACTTCGACAGCGCCGCCATCAAGCCCATGATCGAGGGGCTCTTCGGGTCGATCCCGCGCGGGGCCGAGCCGCCCCGGCGCTCGCCGGTGCCCGTGGGCTTCGGCAAGGTCGAGCGTGTGGTCCTGACGGACACGGTGCAGTTCCCGCGCGTCTCCTACGCCTGGCACACGCCGGGCTTCTACAAGCCGGGTGACGCCGAGATGGACCTGCTGGCCTTCGCGCTCGCCTCGGGCAAGAGCAGCCGCCTGCACAAGCGACTCGTGCGCGAAGAGCAGCTCGCCGTGAACGTGAGCGCGTACCAGACGAGCCTGCGCCTGGGATCGACCTTCTCCATCGAGGCCTACGTCAAGCCCGGCACCGACCTGGCCAAGGTCGAGGCCATCATCGACGAGGAGCTGACGCGGCTGCTGAAGGATGGTCCCACGGACGTCGAGCTGCAGCGCGCGCGCGTCGAGTTCGAGACCTCCGCACTCACGGACCTCGAGTCGGTCCGCGAGGTGGCCGATCGGCTCAACCAGTACGACGCCTACCTCGGCGAGCCCGACAGCCTGGCCTTCGATCTCGGACGCTACGCCCGAGCGACCCGTGCGAGCGTCGCGGCGGCGGGCCGCCGCTGGCTGCCGCTCGACAAGCGCCTGCACGTGCGCGTGCTGCCCAAGGCCGCGCCGGCCGCAGGGCTGCCGACGCGCGAGGCGCGCCCGGCGCCGCTGGAGCGCCCGGCCTTCGAGCCGCCGACGCCCGCCGTGTTCACGTTGCCCAACGGGCTGACCGTCTGGCACGTGGATCGTCCTGGCCTGCCGTTGGTCTCCGCCGAGCTGTTGCTGCCCGGGGGCTCGACCGCCGCCGCACGCACCAAGGCCGGCGTCGGCAGCCTGGCGGCCGACATGCTCACCGAGGGCGCCGGCGAGCTCGATGCCCTGCAGTTCGCCGACAAGCTGGGACTGATCGGCGCGAGCCTGTCGGCCTCGGGGGGGCGCGAGTCCACCGAAATCAACCTGCAGGTGCTCAAGCGCGGTGCGGAGGAGGCGTTCGGCCTGCTGGGCTCCGTGCTCACGGCCCCGCGCTTCGAGGCCGAGAGCTTCGAGCGCCGCCGCGACCTCACGCTGCAGGGGCTCAAGCAGTCGATCGAGGATGCGCCGGCCCTCGGTCGGCGCGTCGCGACGGAGTGGTTCTTCCCGGCCGGCGAGGCCTACGGCATCCCCGTGAGCGGGTACCCCGCGACGGTGGCGAAGCTCACCGTCGAGGACGTGCGTGACTTCCACGCGCGGCAGCACGGTCCCGACGGCGCGATCCTGCTGCTTGCCGGCGACCTGCGCGTGGCCGAGGCCAAGGCGCTCGTCACCAAGCACCTTGGAGGGTGGAAGCAGGCCTGGCCGCGCACGACGGCCGAGCCCAGCTCGCGCGAGTCGCTCCTCGATACGCAGCCCACGCGCATCCTGCTGGTCGACAAGCCCGAGGCCGCGCAGACGGTCATTCGCTTCGTCTTCCGTGGCGTGCCCTTCAAGGACGGGCGCCGCGTGGGCCTCGAGGTGCTCAACACCCTCTTCGGGGGCAGCTTCACGAGTCGCCTGAACGCCAACCTGCGCGAGAAGCACGGCTGGACCTACGGCGCCGGCTCGGGCTTCGCGACGTGGGCGCACGCCGGCCTCTTCGTGGCCAGCTCGAACGTGCAGTCCGACAAGACCGGGCCCGCCATCCAGGAGTTCCTGAAGGAGTTCGGGGCCATCCGTACCGGCGGCATCACCGACGTGGAGGCCACCAAGGCCCGCGCCACGGTCGTCGCCGAGGTCGTGCAGGGCTTCGAGACCCTGGGGGGCGTGACCGGCTCCTTTGCCAGCTACGCGCGCTACGGCATGGCGCCGGACGCGATCGCCGTCGATCTGGCGGCCGCCCGTTCGTGCAACCGCGCGGGCCTCGAGGCCCTGGCGGCCGAGGCCCTCGCCCTGGGGCAGGGGGTGCTCGTGCTGGTGGGGGATCGCAAGACGGTCCTCCCGCAGCTCGAGGCCGCCGGGCTGCCGAAGCCCGCCGTCATCAGCCGCGAGCAGGCCCTGGCAGGCGAACTGCCGCGCTGAATCCGTAGCCGGATGTTTGTCTCGTATGGAGACACCGGACGATGAGCCTCAAGGCCGGGGGGCTGTCTGGGCGAAGGGAACTTGACGAGTCTCGTCCCTTCGGAGTCCAGCCATGGCGTCATACAAGCGCAAGAAGAAGCTCATCAAGCCCAAGTTCCAGCTGAAGGTGGCCATGGCCTGCTTCGGCTTGGCGCTGATGTCCGTTCTCACGATGATGATCCTCCTGAACGAGGCGATCCTCGACTTCGCCGACAAGGGCTGGGTCGACTCCGCGGCGCTGCAGAACGAGTGGGTGGGGGTCCTCCTCACGAAGCTCGGCATCGCGACGATGATCTTCGCGCCCATGACGCTCGCGCTCGGCATCATCCTGATGCATCGCGTGGCCGGGCCGCTCTACCGCTTCGAGCAGTTCCTCGGCGCCGTGGTGCGTGGCGAGCACGAGCAGGAGTGCCGCATCCGCAAGGGCGACGAACTCGTGGAGTTCTGCGAGCTCCTCAATCGCCTGACCGTGCCCCTTCGTGACGGCACCGTCGACCTGGCTCCGTTCCAGGCCGCGATGGCCAATGGCCCGCTGCCGGCCGAGCTTGGCATCGAGGTGGTCACGCTTGCGACCGACGAGGCGCCCGTCGAGGAGACGGAACGGGTCGAGATCGAAGCCGCGTAGCCCTTCCGTACCGGCGACCTTCGCCAGGGCACCGACGCCTTGGGCATGCCCCGTAGGGGGCGCTCCAGCGCAGCGTGCATCTGAAGTTCGAACGCGAGCTGGCAAGGTGTGCGGGCACGCGCTGTCTTGTAGGGGCGGTCCAGCGCGGTGCCATGCACCGCGCGTGTGTCCGCCCGCGAACGACCTTGCGCATCCCTCCCCGAGAATCGCGGGCGGCCACACGCCGGCGCAGCGCCGGCTGGGTCGCCCCTGCGATCCCGTCATCCCGCGGATGCGGGCCTTGCCCACGGAGGGTCG
>JARGNS010000402.1:0-351 GCA_029213105.1 Planctomycetota bacterium | reverse complement strand
CCGCAGGGCGAGCGTCGCCCCGCCCGCGGCATCGACGCCCGCGCATGGCCTTGTACGCACCTGGTCGCCCGGCCCTTGCCTACAGTCCCATCAACGCACCCACATGCGCGGCCGCGGACGCCCCGAGTGCCTGCAGGTCGTAGCCACCTTCGAGCGTCGAAACGATCGGCGCCACCAGCTCCGCACCCAGCGTCACGAGCTCCCGCGTGATCCACGCGTAGTCCTCTTCATGCAGCCGCAGGTTGGCGAGCGCGTCCTGCTCGTGGGCGTCGAAGCCCGCGGAGACAAGCAGCAGCTGCGGCGCGACCGCTCGCAGCGCGGGGACCCTCGGCGCCACGGGCGTGCGCCAGC
>JARGNS010000401.1:862-3884 GCA_029213105.1 Planctomycetota bacterium | reverse complement strand
GGGATGCCGAACGGGCGCAGGTCGGGCACGGCCATCCACGGGCCAGCAGCCCCTGGGCGCCAGCCCCCACGCCCTGCCCGGGGAGCAGGCTGCGGAAGCGGCGGGCACGACGGCACGGCACCTCCGGGTACCGCACGCGCGCAGCGGGGAACCCGGCCGGCGCCTCGCCCGCGGGCAGCAGGAGCAAGGGGCCCTCGGATTCGTCGCCTCGCGGCCAGCCCTGCAACCAGGCATCCAGCATGCGCGCCACGCTGAACGGGCCGAAGTGCCGCGGCGAGCCATCGATGGCGATCACGACGCGGCCGCCTCGGCGTAGACCGCGCGTGTCTGCGACGCCGTGCGTTCCCACGTGAACTCGGCAAGCCGTGCGTGTCCGGTCTCGACGAGCGCACCGGCGAGGACCTCGTCCTCCAGCACGCGCAGCAGGCCGGCCGCCACGGCGTCGGCGTCCCGGGGATCCACGGCCAGCGCCCCCCCCGCCGCCAGGTCGGATGCCGCCGTGTCCGCGCCGACCACCACCGGTACGTCCATCGACCACGCTTCGAGGACGGGGAACCCGAACCCCTCGCCGAGGGACGGATAGGCCACGACGCTCGCGCCGCGATAGAGCTGCGCGACCCGCGCGCGAGGCACGCAGGGCTCCCACCAGACGCCCGGATCGCCCGCAAGCCGCGCCTCGATGGGCGCGCTGGCCCAGCCGGCCGGTCCCACGACGACCAGTTGCGTATCGGGCCGCTGGGCCCGCACGGCCCGGAACGCATCCAGCAGTCGCAGCAGGTTCTTGCGCGGCTGGATGGTGGCCACGCACAGGATGTAGGGCCGCGCGCCGAAGGGCACGCGCCCGGCCTCGGTCGCCTGCAGCCCCGGAGCCCCGTGCGGTACGACATGGACGCACGCCGCCTCGGCCGCCGTGTGGGCGAGCAACTCGTCACGCACACGCGCACACGGCACGATGATGTGGGAGGCCCGCGCCACCAGGTCGTCCGTGACACGCGCGAGTCGGGCCCGCAGGGCCGGCTCGTAGCAGTCCGGCAGGGTATGGAAGCAGACGTCGTGGATCGTGGCCACGAGGGGCGCGTGCGAGGCGTGCAGGGGGGCGTAGTCCGTGGCGTGAAGCACGTCGACCGTGCCCAGTAGGCGGTCGGCGCCGAAGCCGGCGCGTGCGGCCAGGGCCAAGACCGGCGCGGGCACGCGCCGCCGGTGGAGGCGCGCGCCGCGGGGCACGGAGCTGACGGCGGGCGCCCGGGGCCGGCGCAGGCGATGGCCGAACAACTCGAGCTCGTCGTCCGGCGCATGGGCCCGCAGCGCCGCGCTCAACTCGCGCACGTAGACCCCGATGCCCCCGCGGGCGTCCAAGGCAGGGCGGTAGTCGATCCCGATGCGCATGGGGGCAAGGTACCTCAGCAGGTAGGACGACCGCCGTCCCCCCATCCCTGCATGCCCTGGCCCGCGCGCCACGAGGCAAGGGGGCGGCTAGGATGGAGACCGCACGCGCCCCCCTGAGCCCGGAGGCCCCCATGCGTCTCGAACACGTCAACCTGACCGTCGCCGACCTCGAACGCTCGATCGGCTTCTACCGCGCGCTGCTCGGCCTGCGCGTGCGCTGGCAAGGCACGACCGCGGGCGGCACCCCCGCGGCCCACGTGGGGGACGACGCCATGTACCTGGCGCTCTTCGAGGGCCGTGGCACGGCCCCCGCCTGGGACTACAGCGCCGTGGGCTACAACCACATGGGCTTCGTCGTGGACGACCTCGACGCCGCCAGGGCGCGGCTGGAGGCGCTGGGCGCCCCGATCCACGCTGTGGATCCGTACGAACCGGGCCGTCGCTTGTACTTCACGGATCCCGACGGCCTCGAGGTCGAGCTCGTCGAGTACCCCGCCGACTAGCCCGGCTGTTGCATGAACACAGGTTGCATCGCGCGGTCCTCGCTCGTCTTCGCACCCGATCTCCTTGCCTAGGCTCGTCCGAGGGGGGATCGGCCCCGCCTCCTCGCCTCGGCTTCGAGCTCGGGCGCGAATCCGTCGCGAGGACACCCTGTCGCCGCAAGGGGGGGCGGCCGTCGCCCGCCGAGCCCGGCCGATCGCCATCGGGGCCGCCGGACGACGCGCGCTTCACGCCACAACCGGACTAGTCGTCGCCGGGCGGCGACTGCTCGGGCGAGTCCGGGTTGTTCGGGAAGGTGCTCACCCCCTCGACCGCGGCCGGAGGCCAGGCCTCGTTCCAACGCCACTTGGCGTGCAAGACGGCCTGGTACTTCTGGGTCGACGGGTTCACGCGGAACTCGAGGGTCGGCTTGTAGTCGGTCTGGCCGGACGGCGCGTTCGAGCAGAACCCGGCGTACTCCAGGACGCCGTCGGGCGGCGACGTGTAGTCGCCCTTGGGCGCGATGATTTCCGCCGGCATCGGCAGGGGATTGCCCATCGGACACGAGGCGCGCGCCTGGATCTTCGCGATGCCTTCGATGCCCTGCGTGCCGGGTCCCGTGCTGAACACGACCGACTTGCCGGCGGGGAGCCGCGAGATCGAGATCGTGAACGACGGCCCGAGCTGGCCGCGGTCGTTCGGGTTCGTGGGCCAGAACTCGACCATCACGCCGGCGACCTCCTGCGGCGTGGAGTTGATGATCGTGAACTCACGGAAGCGCGGCGGCGGCGGAATCGCGCCTGCCTGCTCCATCAACACCCCACTGAACACGGCAATCACCACGAGTGCGAGTACACCCTTGCCCATCGTCGACGCTTGCATCACAACTCCCCGTTGCCCGATTCCCCAATGGGCACGCGCCGAGCAGACCAACCCACGTGAGTTTCGTCAAGAGGAAGGGCTCAGCGTCGCGGTCCCCAAACCACCCAGGCCGCCCAATCCAAGGGCCGGGTGTCCTTGCGCGCTGCGATGACCGCCTGGGCGGCGCGCAGGGCCTCGACGGGTTCCAGGCCTTCCTCGCGACGGGCCCGGTGGAACTCGATCATGAGGTCGCGGCTCTCCTCGTCGGGCACCTTCCAGAGGCTTGCGACGACGT
>JARGNS010000401.1:0-852 GCA_029213105.1 Planctomycetota bacterium | reverse complement strand
GCGGACGAGTCCCTCCTCGCCCTCCCCTGCCACGGGCGCACCAAGTCCCGACTCGCAGGCCGAGAGCACGACGAGGCCCGGCCCCGTGCGGAAGCGCCAGCGGCCGATCTCGTCGACGGTCAGCAGCCCATCCTCGCCGGGCGCGGGATGCAAGGCGAGCGCGCTGAGCCACGGCACCTCGCGGTAGAGCAGTCCGTGGCAAGCCAGGTGGAGGACGTCGAACGGATACTCGCCCTCGAAGAGCTCGGCGCGCAGGTTGGTCTCCGACGCCTCGGGCCCGAGGAAGAGCACGTCCCCGCGCTCCGGGTCCGCGATGGCCCGGCCCTCCTTGGCCGTCTCGGTGAGCCGGACAAGCGGCGCGCCGAAGTACGCCACCTGCCGACTGCGCTTGCCGGCCGTGCGGTACTGCGGGTCGGCCAACACGAGCATCGGCCCGGGACCGGGCCGCGGATTCCACGCACGCACATGAGCGAGGACGCGACGGCAGGACATGAGCGACACGCCGGGCGGTCCCGTGCCGGCGACTCCGTCGCGGCGCAGGGCCAACGGAATCAACACGGGCCACGGCAGACGCGCGAAGGTGCCTGACGCGGAGACGTAGATGTGCTCGAGCACCTTCTCGGGCGCCTTCGCCGACGGGGCCAGGAGTGCCACGAGGGGCTTGGGCAGAGCCGCGCCAAGCAACGCCGCTTCGGCCTTGGGGCGCGCCGCGGCGTCGGCTTCCATCCACGTCTCGAGCGCGCGCACCAACTCGGTGTCGACCTTGCTGCGCGCCCCCAGGGGCACGGTACGGGTCTCGCCGGCGCGCACGACGACGGCGTCGTAGCGCCGCGGCGACTCGACGAGGTAGAG
>JARGNS010000400.1 GCA_029213105.1 Planctomycetota bacterium | reverse complement strand
GCCGCCGCCGCGCGCTGCGGGCGTCCGCCGTCTGGCGGACGGCGATCGCCTCCAGCGCGTCCTCCTGGGCCTGGTAGCCGGCCTCGGAGCGCTGGTCGGGTTGGGGGACCGCGGCCTCGTAGTCCCGGACCAGATCGGTCAGGCCGTCGGCGCCATGGGCCGGGGGCGCGACGAACGCCAGCAGGAGGGCGAGCAGGCCGAGGGGGGGCAGGACGCGCGTCACGGAACTAGCAACGCCGGCCGCGTGCCGCTGCCGTGCCTCATTTGGTGAGTCGGCTCGCTCGCAGCAACTTGTCGCACAGCTCCAAGCGGTCGACGGCGGCCATGCCCGTGAGCACGTGGCCGAAGATGGTGTACTTGCCCATGCCCGGCTGGGGTGCGGTCATGATGAAGAACTGGCTGCCGTTCTGTTCCTTGTGGCCGGGGCGCGCGAAGCAGAGCGCGCCCCGATAGAAGTCGTGCCCGGGGGTCACTTCCATGTCGATCTCGACGGTGGAGCTGCCGCTCCCGGCGAACTCGCAGCCCATTGTGCGGCTCTTCGGATCCCCCCCCTGGGCCATGAAGTCGCCCTTCACCCGGTGGAAGAGCGTCCCGTCGTAGAACTTCGCGTCGACGAGGCCGAGGAAGTGCTTCACCGCCTCCGGCGCGGTCTTGGCGTGCAGCACGACGACGACCGGGCCGCGGACGGTGTCGATCCACACGCGCGGGTTCGCGGGGTCGGCCTCGACCGCCCGGCGAGCGGCCTGTTCCGTGGCCCACGCGTCTCCCTGGGTCACGGCGCGCTCGGCCTGCAGCCTGTAGCGGCCGCCCGCGGTCCCCGACAGCTCCGCGAGGGTGCTCCAGTCCGCGCTCTCGCGCTCGTACTGCTCGGCGGCGTGGTGGACGAGCGCCCGCTGGTGCAGCGCACGCATGCGCACATGGGGCTGGCGGCTGAGGTCGATCATCGTCGTGAGCGCCGTGGCCGCCTGGGCGTGTCGACCCAGGTAGCGCCAGAGCGTCGCCATGGCGAGTACGTCGTCCGTCGTCAGTGGTTCGTGCTCGCGAATCCACGCCAGGTTGTCGACGACCTCGCCCAGCATCTCCGTGTCGCGCTTGTCGGTCTTCTTCCACTCCTCGGTGAGGAGGGCGATCACGTCGTGGGCCGTGCGGCCGCGGCGCGCGATCTCGGCGTCATGGTCACGCCAGGTCTTCCACTGGTCGGCGGGGTAGGCCCCCGGGGCGCTGGGGTCGCCGAAGCCGTCGAGCAGGGCCCAGCGACCGGCCGAGACGAAGTCCACCGGCGCCTCGCCGGCTGTGCCGCGGAAGTCGAGCCCCGGCGGGTAGTAGAGGGCCTGGCTGCCGCGGCGCGCCCACTGGACGCAGAGCCGGACCGGCACGCGCTTGGCCTTGGTCTGGCCGAGCAGCGTCAGCGGGAGGGCCATCTCGATGTGGGTCCCGTGGTCTCCGATCTGCTGCCGGGCGGTCACCTCGCCATCCACGCGCGTCGCGGCGGCCGCCGCGCCGTAGCGGTAGGCGATGAGGTGCGGCCGGTCGTGCCGGAAGGGCTCGTATTCGATGCGCAGGCAGCCGGGGCCGCGGCCCCCGGCCTGCGGCCCGTCCGGACAGAGGAAGAGCGTGAGTACGCTGCCGTCGGGCCACGTGCGCTTGCTGGCCAGGGCCAGCAGGAGGGTGCCGCGGTACTGCTGGAGCCGCACCGTGGTCCCTTCCTCGATCGTCAGCGGCAGGCCGTCGGCCCACTCGGCCTTGGCGGCCTTGCCATCGAGCTGGACCGGGCGGACTTCGGGGACCGTGTGGGTCGGCGCGTCGTCGGCGCCGGCCACCGGGGCCAGGGCCAGCAGCGGGAGAAGGGCGAGGAAGAGGGCGGCGGGGCGTCGATGCATGGGTCGCCTAGGATACCGGGGGCCAGCCCGCCGGTATCCTTGGCGCCCCATGACGACCGCCACGCCGGACATCCTCGAGCTGCGCAAGGCCTTCCCGGCGCTCCAGCGCCTGCGCCGCGGCAAGCCCCCGATCTACCTCAACAACACCTGCATGACCCTGCGTCCGCAGGTCGTGATCGATGCGCTGCGGCGCTACTACGAGGAGTTTCCGACCTGCGGCGGGGGGCGGTCGGAAGGGGCGAAGAAGCTCGACAACTGGTTCCAGGACGAACTCCGGGAGCATGAGGTGTACGCCCGGGAGGCGGCCGGCCGCCACATCGGGGCCGGCAGCGCCGACGAGGTCGTCTGGACCCGCAACACCTCCGAGGCCCTCAACATCGTCGCCCACGGTCTCAAGCTCGAGGTGGGCGACGAGATCCTCGGGAGCGAGCGCGAGCACAACAGCAATCTCGTGCCGTGGCTCGAGGCCGAGCGCCGTCTGCGCGCCCGCGCCGGGGATCCCGAGCTCGTCGTGCGGCGCTTCTTCGAGCTGGACGACGATGGCGGCTTCGACCTGGCCCGCGCCCTGGCGGCGATCACCCCGCAGACGAAGGTCCTGGCCCTGGGGCACGCCAGCAACCTGGATGGGACGGTCATTCCGGCGGCGGACATCCGTGCGCTCTCCGCGCGCATCCACGAGGTGGGCGGCGTGCTCGTGCTCGACGCGGCCCAGAGCGTGCCCCACCGCAAGGTCGACGTGCGTGATCTCGGCGTCGACTTCCTGGCCTACTCGATCCACAAGATGTGCGGCCCGAGCGGCATGGGGGTCCTGTGGGGGCGCTACGAACTGCTCGAGCAGCTCGACCCCTTCATCGTCGGCGGCGACACCATTGCGGACACCTGGCAGGATCGCGTCGAGTACAAGTCGCCCCCGGGACGCTTCGAAGCGGGCCTGCAGGACTACGCCGGCATGGTCGGCGCGGGCGCGGCGATCGACTACATCACGGACACGGTCGGCTACGACCTGATCCGCGCCCAGGAACTCGCACTCAACACGCGGCTGACCGAGCGGCTCGCACCGCTGCAGTGCGATCACTTCTGGTTGCTCGGCCCCGAGGATCCGTCCCGGCGCGGTGGCGTCATCACCATGACGTCGCCTAGCGGCGCGCTGATCAATGCGATCGAGCGCATCGGCGACGAAGAGGCCAACATCATGGTCCGCCGCGGCATGTTCTGCGTGAACGCCTACCTGCATCGCCGCTTCGATCGCGTCGGCAGTTCCAAGAACAACCTGCGCGCGTCGGTGTACTTCTACAACACGCTCGAGGAGTGCGATGCCTTCGCCGACATCGTCGAGCGTGTCGTGACCAACCCCCTCGACCACTTCGACGACGAGTAGCGGACACGGTCATGGCAGTCAGCAACGAGGTGCGGCGGTACTACGCCGACAAGATCTTCGCCGCCATGGGGCGCGAGCGCGCGCCGCGCAACTTCCTGCCCATGGATGAGCCCGTCACGGGGCGCGCCACGGTCGAGGGGTGCCTCGGCGGAGGCAAGAACATCACGGAGTTCACGGTGCGCTGCGATGAAGCGCGCATCCTCGACGTGCGTGTGTCCTGCGGACTCTGCAACCCGGCCATGTACGTCGCAGCGGACATCGTCGTCGCCTGGGCCCGCGGTCGCTCGCTCGACGAGGTACTTGCGCTGGACCCGCTCCGGGTCGCCGGGCTCGAGCCCTTCTTCGTGGTGCTCGGTGGCCCCGCCTGGCCCGACGACGCCCGCGAGAAGTTCCAATACGCCCTTGTGGGGGTACAAAATGCGCTACGGGATCACCGTGGCGAGGTCGCCGCGGCCGCCCCCGAGTTCGACGAGCCGACGGCCAAGGACTGGGCGGACCCCGACGAGTACGAACACGAGTAGACCCATGATCACGAGGCGCGCGCCATGCCCCTGCACCTCTACAACAGCCTCTCGCGAGAGATGGAGCTGTTCGAGCCGCTAGACCCTCACAAGGTGACGGTCTACTCCTGCGGCCCG
>JARGNS010000399.1 GCA_029213105.1 Planctomycetota bacterium | reverse complement strand
CGTCAGCGGCTCACCATCGCGCGCGCCCTTGCCATGGACCCGCGCGTGCTCGTGTTCGACGATGCGACGGCGAGCGTCGACGCCGTCACCGAGAAGCGGCTCTTCGACGGCATCCGTGCCGCCGCGGAGGGTCGGACCACGCTGGTGATCAGCCAGCGGGTCACGTCGGTGCGGTGGTGCGATCGCATCGCCGTGCTCGACGACGGCGTCGTGACGGCCGTCGGCTCCCACGAGGAGCTGCTCACGTCGAGTCCGCTGTACCAGGAAATCCACAGCCACCAGCAGCTCACGGGAGCGGCATCGTGAATACCGCCGAGATGGAACTCGAAGAGGAGTTCGCCCGGGCCGCGCTCAAGCGTGCCACCTGGGGACGCCTCCTCGCCTACTTCAAGCCGCACCGCGCCCAGCTCGCCCTCGCCCTGACCTGCGAGGCGATCTGGGTCGTGAGCATGCTGCTCGACCCCCACCTCATCCAGGTGGCGCTCACTGGGCCCCTCACCGCGGGTGAGGTGTCGAGCACCCTCGTGCTCGCGGGTTGGCTGCTGCTCAACATCCTGATGCGCGCTCTCCTGACCCGGTTCGAGTTGCGCATCTCGACCGCCATCGGCGTGCGCGTGCAGGATGCGATCCGGCGCGATGTGTTCGACCACGTCCAGCGACTCAGCATGCGCTATTTCGACCGCACCAAGCAGGGACGCATCATCGCGCGTGCCGACCGGGACGTCGACACGCTCGAGCACCTCATCTTCTGGGGACCGATCCTGTGCACGATGATGATCCTGAGCCTCTCGCTCGGGACCGTATGGCTGCTCACGGTGAACGCGTCGCTGGCGCTGTGGGTGTTCGCCGCCCTTCCGTTCGTGTGGTTCACCACGCGGATCTTCCACAAGCTGGGCTTCCCCGCCTACCGCCGGGTGCGTGAGGCGAGCACGAACATCTCCTCGCACGTGGCCGAGAGCGTCACGGGGGTACGCGTCGTCCAGGCGTTCAACGCCGAGGCGCGTGCCGACACGGAGTTGGACACGCGCAACGAGTCCTACCGCAGCGCCGTCATGCGCGGCGCCAAGATCGCCTCCGCCTACATCCCCGTGCTGACCCTGAGCTTCCACGGGCTGACGGTCGCCCTGCTGCTCTTCGGCGGGTACGCCGTGCTCGACGGAACGATGCAGGTGGGCGATCTGGTGCAGTTCGTACTGCTGTTGGGTTTCGTGCTCGGCCCGATCGAGGGTCTCGGTGGGCTCTACAACGAGTGCCTCGTGGCGGGTGCCGCCGCGGAGCGCATCTTCCTGCTGCTCGATACCGAGCGGGAGGTCCAGGTTGTGCCGGCCGCCGTCGCCCCGGGTCGACTGCGCGGCGAGATCGTGTTCGATGATGTGTCGTTCTCCTACGACCCCTCGGGCAAGGATGGACGCCAACTGGAGCACGTGAGCTTCCGGGTCGAACCCGGCGAGAGCGTGGCCCTCGTCGGGCACACCGGCGCCGGCAAGACCTCCGTGGTCAACCTGCTCGCACGCTTCTACGAGGCGCAGGAAGGCACCGTGGCCATCGACGGGATCGACGTCCGGCACCTCAAGCTCGACGCCCTGCACCAGCAGACCGGCATCGTGCTGCAGTCGAACTTCCTGTTCGCCGGCAGCGTGCTGGAGAACCTGCGGTTCGTGCATCCCGGCCTCACAGACGAGGAAGCCGTCGCCGGGTTCGAGACGCTGGGCTGCCAGAGCGTGCTCGATCAGTTCACGGACGGGATCCAGACGGAGGTCGGGGAACGCGGAGCGAACCTCTCGGAGGGCGAGCGTCAGATCGTGTGCTTTGTCCGTGCGCTGCTGGCCGAGCCGTCCCTGCTGATCCTGGACGAGGCCACGAGCGCCGTGGACACCCGGACGGAGGCCTTGATCCTCAGGGCCCTGGAGCGCCTCGCGGCACGCCAGACCACGGTGGTCATCGCGCATCGCCTGAGCACGATCAAGCACGCCGACCGCATCCTCGTCATGGAGGACGGCCGCGTCGTGGAGCAAGGCAACCACGTCTCGCTGCTCGCCAAGGGCGGCACGTACGCCGCCCTCTACGCGGAGTACGACGGGTAGGTAGGCTGGGGGCATGCGAATCGCGCCCCCTCTCCTCCTGCTCGTCGTCCTCCTCCCCTGGCTGCCTGCCCCGCGGGCCGACGCCGAGGATCCGCCGGCCGGCAAGGCCGCGGACCCCGCGAAGGCCCCTCCCGCGCAAGCGCCGAGGGCAGTCTGCGCCAAGGATGCCGTGTTCGAGCGCGTGGCGACGGGCTTCCGCTTCACGGAGGGCCCGGCCGCCGACGCCGAGGGTCACGTGTTCTTCAGCGACATCCCCAACGAACGCATCCACCGCTTCGACATCACGACCGGCAAGACGACGGTCTTCCGGGAGCAGAGCGGACGCGCCAACGGTCTGATGTTCGACACCGCCGGCGCCCTCGTGGCCTGCGAAGGTGGCCGCCGGCAGGTCGTACGCATCCAGGGCGAGACGGCCACCGTGCTCGCGTCCCACTGGAAGTCCAAGCGGCTGAACAGCCCGAACGACCTGGCTCTCGACGCCCACGGCGGCGTGTGGTTCACGGACCCCCGCTACGGTCGGCGCCAGGACGACCGCGAGATCGACGTGGAGGCTGTCTACTACCGCGATGCCCAGGGCGGCGTAACGCAGATGCGTGCCTCCCCCCTGCTCGTGAAGCCCAACGGCATCCTGCTCGCACGCGATGGGCGCACGCTCTACGTCGCCGCCAGCCGGGGCAAGAAGGTGCTCGCCTACGCCGTGACCCGGCCCGGCGTGCTCGCCGCGCCGCGCGTGTTTGCGACGATGGACCTCGAGGCGCGCGGCGGCCCGGATGGGATGTGCCTCGATGCGCGCGGCAACGTGTACGCCGCGGGGCAGAACCACATCTGGGTCTGGGCACCGGATGGCAAGCCCATCGCCAAGCTGCCCGTACCGGAAGGCCCGGCGAACTGCACCTTCGGCGGACCCGCACGGCGGACGCTCTACGTCACGGCACGCACGTCGCTCTATCGGATGCCGATGCTCGTGGTCGGCGCGCCGGTCGTGCCGGCAGCCCGGAGCGTGCGCGCGGCCCCGGGCGAGAAGAAGAAGGGCGCCGCCGAGGACGGCGGACGCTAGCGAGCCGCGCGCAAACGCGTCGCGGCTACGGCACCGCGCGCAAACGCATCGCAGCTACGGCACCGCGCGCAAACGCATCGCAGCTACGGCACCGCGCGCAAACGCGTCGCGGCTACGGCACCGCGCGCAAACGCGTCGCGGCTACTGCTCCGTGCCGGCGGCCTTCTTGACGGCCTTCTTCACGCAACTGGGGCAGCAGACTTCCTTGCCGTCCACGTAGCCCTTGTCGCAGCCCTCGCACCAGACGGGCTTGCCCGCCTTGCCGGCCTTGCAGACACAGGCGACCGCGGCAGCCGCGCCCTCCTTGCAGCTGCACTTCCCCGGCTCGCAGTCCGCGCAGGCCTTCTCGTCGCAGCAGGAGCCTTCCGCCTTCTTGTCGCAGCACGAGCTTCCGTCCTCGGAGGCGCTGCCCCCGCCGGACAGGGCGTTCGTGACGTCCGTGAGCACACCGTCCGCCCCGGTGCTGGCGTCCGTCGCGGCCGGCGCCGTGCCCCCCGTGCTGTTGCTGCCGGTCGCGGCGGGTGCGTCCCCACAGGCGGCGAGGCCGAGCGCGAGGGTCAGGACGAACAGGGGCATGAGGATGCGGCGCATGACGAGCTCCAAGGGAGGAAGCCCCCATGATAGCCAGGGTGGGACCGGATCCCGGGGATTGCCTTCTCGAGCCGGGCTAGGAGGCGACGGGGCCGCGCGACGGCATGGTCTGCTTGCGGCCGGGCGTCGCGCCGGGCAGCGGGGGCGGGGTCGCCTCCGGCGCGGGCCGGGGCGGCGGCTCGGTCG
>JARGNS010000398.1 GCA_029213105.1 Planctomycetota bacterium | reverse complement strand
CCAGGGCCGGCGCCACGTTCCTAGGCGCCGATGTCGATCCGGCCCGGATCGACAAGCGGCTGGAGACGGGCTACCTCGATCGCCGCATCGACGACATCGACGAAGCCATCGACGCCGGCGTGGCGGCCGCCGCGAACTCCGAAGCCATCTCGATCGGTGTCTGCTGCAACATCATCGACCTGCTCGCCCGCATGGTCGAGCGCGACATCACGCCCGGCGTGCTCACCGACCAGACGAGCGCCCACGACCCGATCCACGGCTACGTCCCCCACGGCCTGACCCTGGAAGCCGCCGACGAGCTGCGCGCCAGCGACCCCAAGGGCTACGAGCAGCGCTCCCTCAAGGCGATGGGCACGCACATCGACCTCATGCTGGAGTTGAAGGGCCGCGGTGCGATCACCTTCGACTACGGCAACAACCTGCGTGGTCACGCCCAGGAAGGCGGCCACACCCACCCCTTCGACATCGAGGGCTTCGTGCCGCTCTACATCCGGCCGCTCTTCTGCCTCGGCAAGGGCCCCTTCCGCTGGGCGGCCCTCTCGGGCGATCCGGAAGACATCTACCGCACCGACGAGCTCGTCCTGGAGCTCTTCGGCGACGACGACTACCTCGCCAACTGGATCAAGATGGCGCGCGAGAAGATCCAGTTCCAGGGGCTCCCGTCACGCATCTGCTGGCTCGGCTACGGCGAGCGCGCGAAGTTCGCCCTCGCCATCAACGAGCTCGTCGCGAACGGTGAGCTCAAGGCCCCCATCGTGATCGGGCGCGACCACCTCGACTCCGGCTCGGTCGCGAGTCCGAACCGCGAGACCGAGGCCATGGCGGACGGCTCCGACGCCATCGCCGACTGGCCGCTGCTCAATGCCATGATCAACACCGCCGCGGGCGCGACGTGGGTCTCGCTGCACCACGGGGGCGGCGTAGGCATCGGACAGTCGATCCACGCCGGCATGGTCGTGGTCGCCGACGGCACCGAAGCGGCGGCCAAGCGGCTCGAGCGCGTGCTGACGGTCGATCCGGGCATGGGCGTGGTGCGCCACGTGGACGCCGGCTATCCGGCCGCCGAGGGCTTCGCCCGCAACAACGGCATCAAGATCCCCATGCAGGACGCCTGATCCGGGCCCATGCGCTCCGCTGATCTCCTCATCCTCGGTGCTACCCAGGTCGTCACCGTGGACGGCGGTCGCGCCACGACGAAGCGCGGCGCGCGCGAGATGAACGACCTGCGCGTGATCGAGGACGGCGCCATCGCCGTCAAGCGCGGACGCGTCGCCGCGGTGGGAACGACGAACGAGATCCTGCAGGGGTGGCACGGCATGCAGCGCCTGCACTGCCGGGGGCGGGCCGTGCTGCCCGGCTTCGTCGATGCCCACACGCACCCCGTGTTCGCCAAGCCGCGCGACGACGAGTTCGCCATGCGCTGCCGCGGCGAGGACTACGAGGCCATCCTTGCCGCGGGCGGGGGCATCCATGCGTCGGCACGCGCCCTGCGCACGCGCCGGGTGAGTGAGCTCGCGCGCGATGTCGCGGAGCGCCTCGACAGCATGCTCCGTCACGGCACGGTCGCCGTGGAAGCCAAGTCGGGCTACGGTCTCACGCTGGCCTCCGAGATGGCCAGCCTGCGCGCCATCCGCCGCGCCGCGGCGCGGCATCCCATCACGGCCGTGCGCACGTTCCTCGGCGCGCACGTCGTGCCCCAGGAGTACGCCGGGCGCCGCAAGGCGTACATCGACCTCGTCATCCACGAGATGCTCCCGCGCGTCGCCAAGCAGAAGCTTGCCACCTTCTGCGACGTGTTCGTCGAGAAGGGCGCGTTCTCCGTGGCCGAGGCCCGGAAGATCCTGCGCGCCGGCAAGCGCCTCGGCCTGCGTCCCAAGGTGCACGCCGACCAGTTCCGCGACAGTGGCGGCGCCCGCCTCGCCGCCGAGCTCAAGGCCATCTCGGTAGAGCACGTCGACGCGACGGGCCCCGCTGGCATGCGCGCCCTGGCCAAGGCGCGCGTGGTCCCGGTGCTGCTGCCCTCGGCCAGCCTGTTCACGCACCTCAAGCACGTGCCCAATGCCCGCGCCCTGATCGAAGCGGGCTGCGCCGTCGCCCTGGCCACGGACTTCAACCCGGGCACCAGTCCCACGGAGAACCTGCAGCTCGTCGCGAGCCTCGGCTGCACGCTCCTCGGCATGACGCCCGAGGAGGTCATCACCGCCATCACGCGCAACGCCGCGGCCGCCTGCGGCCTTGGAGATACCCACGGGCGCATCGCCGTCGGGCGCCCCGCGCACCTCGTGATCATCGACGCGCCCAGCTACGTGCACATCCCCTACCGGATGGGCACGAACCTCGTCCATCAGGTCCTCGTGAACGGCCGTGTCGTTGTCGACGGGGGCCGCCTCGCCGAGGTCTGATCGGCGCGTCCCACGCCCCACCACCCCCTGCCCCCGGGAGTCCGCATGGCCGGCCTGCTCGAGTGCGTCCCCAACATCTCCGATGGCCGTGACCCCGAGGTCGTCGCCGCCGTCGCAGCGGCCTTCGCCTCAGCAGGCGCAACCCTGCTCGGCACGGACTCCGACGGGGACCACAACCGTAGCGTCATCACGATCGCGGGCACCCCCGAGCAGGTGATCGCCGGCGCCGTGGCGGGCGTGGCCGCCGCACGCGAGCGCATCGACCTGAACATCCAGGAGGGTGCACACCCGCGCATGGGCGCAACCGACGTCGTCCCGTTCGTGCCCCTCGAAGGCGCCACGACCGAGGACGCCGTCGCCGCCGCACGCGCGGCCGCCGAGCGCATCTGGCGCGAGACCGGCGTGCCGACGTACCTCTACGGCGAGGCCGCCCGGGTGCCGGGGCGCGGCAACCTCGCCAACGTCCGCAAGGGCCAGTTCGAGGGCATCCGGGACAGCATCGCCAAGGACCCCGTACGCAAGCCGGACTTCGGCGAGACCGCCGTCCACGGGACCGCCGGCATCACGGCCGTCGGCGCGCGCTTCTTCCTCGTGGCGTACAACGTGAACCTGGACACGCAGGACCTGGCCATCGCCAAGCAGATCGCCACGGCCATCCGCGAGAAGAACGGCGGCTTGCCGGGCGTCAAAGCCCTGGGCTTCGATCTCCCGGAGAAGGGCCAGGTGCAGGTGTCCATGAACCTCGTCGACTACCGCAAGACCAACCCGATCCAGGCGTTCGACGAGATCGCGCAGCGGGCCGAGGCGGCCGGCGTGACGGTGGCCGGGAGTGAGGTCGTCGGCCTCATCCCGCACGCGGCCTGCCCGGAGGGCTTCGCCGAGCGCGTCCGGGCCATCGACTTCGACGCGGACGATCAGATCCTCGAGCGCCGCCTGGCCAAGGCCCGGGCCTGAGCTTCCCCGCAATGACGCCCTGGCTCTCCATCGTCATCGTGAACTGGAATGCGGCGGAGGCCCTGCGCCGCTGCCTGGCGGCCCTGCGGCCGGAGGCGGCCACGGACGTCGAGGTCGTGATCGTGGACAACGGCTCCACGGACAACTCCGTCTCGGCAGCGCGCGCGGCCTGGCCCGAGGCGGTACAGGTCTGCCTGCCCACGAATCAGGGCTTCGCTGCGGGCTGCAATCGCGGACTGGCCGTGGCCCGGGGCACGTGGGTGCTCACCCTGAACAACGACACCGAGGTGCAGCCCGGCTTCCTGACCGCCCTGCGCGCTGCCGCGGAAGCGGCGGACGACGATGTCGGCATGCTGCAGCCACGCGTGATCCTCGCCGGGCGCGGGCGGCTGAACTCCACGGGGGTTGTCGTGCACCGCGACGGCTCCGCCCACGACCGCGACTTCGACGCGCCTCTCGGCGCACGCCCGGAGGCGGACGAGATCCTCTGCGTCACGGCCGGGGCGGGGCTCTATCGACGCACGATGCTCGATGCCGTCCGCGTGGACGGGGCGTGGTTCGATC
>JARGNS010000397.1 GCA_029213105.1 Planctomycetota bacterium | reverse complement strand
GCGCCCTGACCGCCGCCGCGGGCCCCGGCGGGGCGGGCGCCGTGGTACCCGCCTGGAGCCGCGGGCTCGAGCGCTGGGTCGTGGGGCTGCCGTCATGAGGAAGACGCCCTCCGCGACCGCCCGCCTGCCCTTGACGAGCTCCGTCGTGGCGTTGGCCTCCATCGGCACCCTGGCGGTCGCCCAGGCGCCGCACTTCCAACGCGGCTTCGCGCTCGTGTTCGCCCTCGTGGCGGTCCTGCGCCTGACGATGGGCCGGGACGGCCAGCGCCTGCTGCCGACCCGGGTGCTGCAGGCCGTGGGGTTCTCCGTGGCCGCCATGAGCCTGGCGTACGTACTGCATCGCCTCGGCGGCCGCGCGCACGTGGAGGGCCCCAACGCCCTCTGGGCCCTCATGGAGATGACGTGCATGTTCGAGGCGCTGGTGCTGCTCTGGCGCCAGCGAGCGTTCAGCAGCTTCCTGATCATCCTCTTCTCGTCCGTTCACGCCACCGGCATGGCCTTCGCCGTGCCCGAAACCACCGGTCTGCTCTTCGTCGGCGCGTACGTCGTCGTGCTGGCCTGGACGCTGGTGGTGTTCGAGCGTGGCGCGGCCCTGGAAGAGGAGCCGACGGCGGATACCGACGGGGCCGTCCTCCGCGTGCGGGCCGCCGGGACCACCCCGCTGCCCTGGCGCACGGCGCTGCGTACGACCGCCGTGTTGCTTGTCTTCGGCTTGCCGCTGGGAGCCCTGCTGTACCTGGCGGCACCTCGCAACTGGGAGCTTCCGGGCAACCTCGGCGCGCGGGCCAGCCGTGACCGCCTCGATCACGACGGCGGTCTCAACAAGCTCACGCAGGATGATCGGGCCGCGTCCGAGGGCTACGTGATCGGAACCATGGGGCCTGGTGAGGGGGGCGCACCGCTGGGTTCTGTCGCGGAGATCAAGCGCAACCTCGAGAAGTTCTTCGAAGTGAGCCTCGAGGGCCGCGAGCGCCTGCCGCCCATGCCCGTCTTGCGGGCCAAGGTGTCGGACGTGTACTACGTCAACGGCACCTGGGACGAAGCCCTTGGCGAGCGCATCCGGCCGCGCATCCATCGGGACTGGGACGACAACGAGTCCGACGGGTGGATCCCGCTCCAGTACGCCGACGCCCCGGGGCCGCGAACGACGCTGCGCATCGAACTGCTCAAGGGCGGCAACCGCCGGCTCTACCTCCAGCCGCGTGAGGTCGCCGTGAAGATCCGCCGCGACGGGCGCATCCTCGCGCCGGCCGAGATCGTCGAGACCGGCGACGAGGCGCTGTCCACCCGGGTGCCCCTCAAGGCCGGCGATGTCGTGCTGCAGCGCTACGTGAACCAGCCCAACGATCTGGACACGAGGCTCGTCGGGCGCAGGTCGGACAGCGCCGTGGCGCCGCAGACCGTCTACCTGCAGATGCCGCCCGCCGTACGGGAGTCGATGCTGCGACACGCCACCCGGGTGGTCGGCAGCGAGACGGACCCGTGGCGTCGCGCCCGGCTGCTCGAGGGCTGGCTGCGCAGCGAGGCCTTCACCTACACGCTCAAGGTCCCAAAGCTGGATCGCAAGAACCCGATCGTGGACTTCATGGATCGCACGCGCAGCGGGCACTGCGAGCCGTTTGCCTACGCCCTCACGTTGATGCTGCGAGCGCTGGGCCATCCCGCCCGCTACGTGCGCGGCTTCTGGGGGGGGGACGTCCTCGCGGAGCGCAAGTCGATCATCGTGCGCGGCTCGCACTTCCACGCCTGGTCGGAGATGTACCTGGACGGGGTCGGGTGGGTTGCCCTCAACCCGACGCCGCCGGATCGGCGTGCCGCGGATGCGGGCAGCATCACCGCAGCCGAGGACGCCCCGATGGAGGTCGAGGACGAGTGGTCGTTCGACTTCCTGGGCATGGACGACTCCAGCTGGCAGCGTTTCTGGCAGGGCATCGGCCACCGTGTGGATGCCTGGATCCTCGCGCCCTTGAGCCAACTCTTCCGCGCCAGCACCGGCTACGCCGGCGTGTGGATCTCCCTGCTGCTGCTGTTGATCGTCACGGGACGGCGCCGCGCGCGGCGCTACCGGCGCATGGTCGTGGCCCCGGGGCGCCGGCTCCCGGCCGGGGCGTACGGCCAGGCGCTGCTGTTGCTCGCGCGCAAGGGCGTGCGGCGTCCCACGGCGTGGACCGTGCGTGAGTTCGCGGCCTACGTGGGCAAGCGCTTCCCCGCGGCGGCCGCGCCGTTCGGGGCCCTCTCCCGGGCGCACGAAGCGCACTGCTACGGCGGGGGCGAGGAGGATCGCCGCCTCGGGCGGGCCCCGCTCGATGCCCTGCGCGCGGCGCTGCGCGGAGACACGCCAGACTGAGAAGCCGGGCGCGCCTCCCGTAGGATGCGCCCATGGAGTCCGCCGAGCCCGAGTCCCGCATGCGCGCCGAGGCCCTCGAGGTCGCGCGCACCCTGCGAGCGGCCGGCCACCAGGCGCTGTTTTGTGGCGGCGCCGTCCGGGACCGCTTCCTGCAGCGTGCCGTGTCCGACTACGACATCGCGACCTCGGCCACACCCGAGCAAGGCTTGGAGCTCTTCCCGGAGGCCGTCGCGGTAGGGGCCCAGTTCGGCGTGTTGGTCCTGCCGCGGCCCGGCGGCGACATCGAGGTGGCGACCTTCCGCGACGATGGGCTGTACGTGGACGGCCGACGCCCGGAGGGGGTGCAGTACTCCGATCCGCCGCGGGATGCCCAGCGGCGTGACTTCACCGTCAATGGCCTCTTCGAGGACCCGGAGACCGGGGCGATCCAGGATCACGTCGGCGGGCTGGAGGACCTCGAGCGTCGCATGCTGCGAGCGATCGGTGATCCGGCCGCCCGCTTCCGGGAGGATCACCTCCGCATCCTGCGGGCGGTCCGCTTCGCCGTGCAACTCGACTTCGCCATCGAACCGGCAACCTGGCGTGCGGTGCGCGAGCTGGCGCCTCTCGTGGCCGACGTGTCGGCCGAGCGCATCCGTCAGGAGCTGATCAAGATCGTCCGCCATGGCCGCGGGGCGGGGCTGCGCCTGCTGCGCGATGCCGGCCTGCTGCCCCACGTGCTACCGGAACTCGAGGTGATGCGGGGCGTCACGCAACCGGCGATCTACCACCCCGAGGGCGACGTGTTCGTGCACACGTGCCTCGTCGTCGACCACGTGCAGTTCCCCGAGGGGGTGGATCCGGCGGGGGAGGACGCGCGGGACCTGCTCTTCGCGGCCGTCCTGCACGACATCGCGAAGCCCCCCACGCGGACGGTCGATCCCGATGGGCGCATCCGCTTCAACGGACACGACGTGCTCGGCGTGGACATGGCTGCTGCCGTGCTCGAGCGGCTGCGGTTTCCGCGCAAGTCGATCGATCGCATCGGCGCCTTGATCCGCGCGCACATCATGATCGCGTCCACGCCCAAGATGCGCACCAGCAAGCTGCGACGCTTCCTGGCCCAGGATGACATCGAGCTGCACCTCGCACTGCATGCCGCCGACTGCGCGGCGAGCCATGGCTTCGAGGACATCCTCCTCTTCCTGCGGGAACGCTTGGCGGCGTACGCCAACGAGCCTGTCTTGCCGCCGCCGTTGCTGAAGGGCAAGGACCTGATCGACCTGGGCTACCCCGCCGGACCGGCCATGGGCACGATCCTGCGCTGGGTCCAGGACGAACAGCTCGAAGGCCGCCTTGCGGATCGAGACGCTGCGGTACGCCGTGTGCGTGTGGAATTCCCCAACCCGGATGGAGAGCAGCCTGGTGACGGATCGACGTAGTGCCGCCGATACACCCCGACGCCGTGCGGTAACGCCGATGCGCGTCAGCGTGCCCATGCTCGTGCTGCTGGCGCTGCTGGGCGCGGCGCCCGGCCTGCGCGCGGCCGAGGCCGAAGACGCGGCGGCGGCCCAGCGGGCGCTGCTCGAGGCGGCCC
>JARGNS010000396.1 GCA_029213105.1 Planctomycetota bacterium | reverse complement strand
CACTCCGCTCCCCTTCAGCACCTCCGGCAGCGCACGGTCGTGGCACATCACTCCGAGGGGGCGATCGCACGCCTTCCTCGGCCTCGCGTGGGCAGACGACCGCTCGATGCAGGAGCCGGGGCACGCACACGCCACCGCGTCGTTACAGTGGCGTGCCGGAGGCGGGATGAGTGTCGTCGAGGTGGTGCGCAAGAGCTGGGTCGAGCGCGACGAGCTGCCACCGCTGCATGCGGCCAGCTGGGTCGGCCTCGCCATGGCCGTCGTCACCCTCGCCCTGGTCCTGTTCACCCTCTTCGGACGGGGCCTCCTCGCCGACGCCGGCGGCGAGACGATCTTCTTCCAGGGGTGGTGTGTCCTCTACGCAGCTGGCCTCGCCTGGGGCTGGTGGCGCATGCGCCCGCGCGCCGACGTCCTCGGCAGCTTCGTCCTCTCCATCTCGGGGCTCCTCTTCCAGGGCGTCTCGTACCTGCTGCTCTGGGGCGGCCTCGCTGGCGTCTTTGGGGACCATGGCGGTCGCGACGGGGACGGGTCGAGCGGCCTGAGCGCGCTGGCACTCGGGGTCCTGCTGGCGTTCGCCGGCCTCTTCGTGGTCGGGCCCGTGTTCGGCTGCATCGCCCTGTTCGCCACGCGGCGCGGCGGCTGGATGTTCGCCGCGCAACTGCTCGGCCTGGGCGGCTCGCTCGTCCTGGCGCTGCTCGGCTGACCGAGAGGAGTGGCCACGTCCTTTCGCGAGGGCGTGGACTCCACCTGCCAGGCGCCCCAGGTTCACCACGATCGGGGCGAGTTCCTGCGTAGCCTGCCGCGGGGCCTGCGTGTCGGCTTCGGCGCCATCGCACGCCTGGCGCGCTGCGTCTGCGTGGCCTGCGGCGACCTGCCGTCGTTCGTGGAGCCGAACGGGGCGCGCCCCGGCTGTGAGCCGTGGCCGCGCGTCGCGCCCGATTCCTAGGCCTGTACGGGGGGGGAGGGTGCGGGGTTCCAAACCCCGGGCATCGGTTCGAAGGGCGCCCCCGAAGGGTTCGGGAGTAGCCTCGACCCACCATGAGTGACGAAAATCCCGAACGTGATGATCCTGCGGCTGGCTTTGCGGAGCTCGGCCTCTCGCCCGAGATCCTGAAGGCCGTACAAGAACTCGGCTACGAGTCGCCGTCCGCCATCCAGGCCGGCGCGATCCCGCCGCTGCTCGAAGGCCGGGACATGATCGGCCAGGCCCAGACGGGCACCGGCAAGACCGCCGCGTTTGCCCTGCCCATGCTGCAGCGTCTCGACCTCGAGCGCCGCGACGTGCAGGCCCTGGTGCTGACGCCGACCCGCGAGCTCGCGATGCAGGTCGCCGAGGCCGTCCGCGCCTACGGCCGTCGCCTCGGCAAGTACGGCGTGCGCGTGCTGCCCGTCTACGGCGGTCAGCCGATTCACCTCCAGCGCAAGGCGCTGCAGAGCACCGTGCATGTCGTCATCGGAACCCCCGGCCGCGTCACCGATCACCTCAAGCGCGGGACCCTCGATCTCAGCGGCGTGCACTTCTTCTGCCTCGACGAGGCCGACGAGATGCTCAACATGGGCTTCCTCGAGGACGTCGAGTGGATCCTCGATCATGCGCCCGAGAACCGCCAGATCGCGCTGTTCTCCGCAACCATGCCGCCGCCCATTCGTCGGGTTGCGACGAAGCACCTGAGCGAGCCGGCCGACGTCAGCATCAAGCACGACACCAAGACCGTCGAGAAGATCGAGCAGCTCAGCCTGCGCGTTGCGCGCCATGCCAAGAAGGAGGCCGTCGAGCGTCTCCTCGGTGTCGAAGAGCACGAGGCCGTGCTGATCTTCGTGGGCACCCAGCGCATGGCCGGGGAACTCGCCGAGCATCTGCAGTCGCGCGGTATCGGTGCGGACTGCATCCACGGCGGCATCACCCAGGGGCAGCGCGACGCGGTCGTCCGACGGCTGCGGGGCCGCAAGATCCAGGTGGTGGTCGGCACCGACGTGGCGGCGCGTGGTCTGGATGTGGACCACATCGGTCTCGTCATCAACTACGACCTGCCGCGGGACCCGGAGGTGTACGTGCACCGCGTCGGGCGTACCGGACGTGCAGGTCGCGAGGGGCGGGCCATCTCGCTCTACAGCCCGCGTGAGCAGCGCATGCTGCGCACGATCGAGCGCTTCAGCGGTCAGGCGATGAAGCCCATGAAGATCCCCGGGGTCGAGGACCTCCTGGCTCGCAAGCGCACGGCAACGGTCGAGAAGCTGCGCTCCATCGCACGCGACGATCTCGGCACGTTCCAGAGCTGGGCCGAGCAGATCGCCCAGGAACTCGAGATCGACGCCGAGACGCTGGCTGCCGTGGCCCTGCGCCTGGCTTGGGGTGATGACACGCTGCGCGCCAAGAAGCGAGACGACAGCGTCGAGTTGCTCGACACCATCGAGATCGTCCTGCCCGTGGGCTCGAACGACCGCCTGAACCCCGGCGCCATCGTCGGCGCGATCGCCGGCGAGACAGGCTTGCCCGGCAAGGTCGTCGGTCGCATCAACATGCTCGATCGCGTGACCTTCGTCGAGGTGGCCGCAACGCACGTCGACACCATCATGAAGAAGCTCGATGGCGCCACGATCGGCGGTCGACGCATCCGTCCGCGCCTGGCCCATCCCGATGGGGACGGTGGCGGCGGGCCTCGCCGGCCGCAGGGCGGGCGCAAGCCCTACGGCCGACCGCAGGGGGGCGGTGGCCCCCGCCGCAGCGGTGGCGGTGGTGGCTATCGCGGCGGTGGCGGTGGCGGCGGCTAGCGCGGCGGCGGGGGTGGTGGCTACGGCGGCCCGCGCCGCGACGACCGCGGTGGCGGTGGACCCCGTCGCGACGACCGCCGCTGATTCGCGGCGCGGTGACTGCGCCGCATGGAGACGGCTAGCTCGGCATCTTGCCTGGCAGCTCGACGACCCACGCGGGGTTGCCTTCAATGTCGCTGAAGGCGCCGCACCAGAAGCCCTCATCCTCCTCGAAGGACGGGCCGAAGGGCACCGCGCCGCCCCGCTCCTTCACACGTGCCAGGAAGCCGCGCACGTCGTCGACGTTGAACTGCGGCACGACGGTCGCCTTCGTGCGATCACCTGGCGTCACACCCATCTCCTCGGCAGAGGCGATGCCGATCACGAAGCGGCCCTCGCGCACGAGCTCTGCGTAGTGGTACTTCTCGGTCCACTCGCTATCGACGGTGAGCTCCAGCACGTCGACGTACCAGTCGCGTAGTCGCTCGTAATCCTCCGCCATGACGACGGCATTCATCAGGTGCAAGCGCATGGCCGCTCCAGAGCCCCCGACGGCTAGCCGCCGCCGAACAGACGCGCGAGCACGCCGTCGAAGATGAGCCAGCCAAGGAAGGGGACCCCGAAGAGCAGGCCCATGATCACGAGGCCGAAGGTCATGTTGCGGGCGCCCAGCTCGGCCTCCATGTCCTCGAGGGCTTCGTCGTCCTCTTCGTCGTGGTACTCGGGATCGTCCACGATCGGCTGACTGAGGTTCAGGAACACCGTGTTGGCCTCGTCGCGGCGATCGGCCGGGACCAGGACGCGGATGCGCATCCCGCCCAAGAGCTTCTGCGCGACGGCGAACTCGTCTTGGAGGTTGTTCTCCTCCACATGGACGGGGATGCCCGCCGCCTCGATGGCGCCGGCCACCCAGTGGGCGCGCATGAGGTCCGCCTCTTCGGTGAGTACGACGTAGCCGGAGCCCTCTGCAACGATATCCATGCCCCCAGCCTACTCGCGCGGCTGGGTCCTCGAAACGCGGTCCAGCGTTTCCCGCACGCGCTGGACGAGCGCGGCAGGGGAGAAGGGCTTGGAGAGCAGATCGACGCCCTCGATCAGGGCGCCGCGGCTGACGAGGGCGCTGTCCGTGTAGCCGGAACAGTAGAGCACCTTCAGGTCGGGATCGCGCCGCGTCAGTTCGGCGGCCAGCTCGACGCCA
>JARGNS010000395.1 GCA_029213105.1 Planctomycetota bacterium | reverse complement strand
GGTCGACGGGCTGCGGCTCGCTCGGGGCCGGGTCGATCGGCGGCAGCGGGTCGCGGGGAGCCGGGTCGCTGGGCTGCGGCTCGCTCGGCTGCGGATCGCTCGGCTGCGGATCCCGCGGCGCCGTCGGCACCGGCTGGCTCGGAAGGGAGCCGTGCGGGTTCGCGCTGCCCCCGGGGGGCGCGCCGAGGTCGTCACTGGCGTCGGCCGGCGCGGGCGGGCGGTCGGTGCCTGCGCTCGAGGGCAACCGCGGGTCGCGCGGCTGGGCCGGCACGCGCGGGACGGTACGCTCCGCAGGCCACCCGGTCGGCCCCGCGGGGCGCGACGCGCCGGACGGCACGTCGATCGGCGGCAGCGTCCCCGTCGGCGGCAGGCCCATGGGCGTCTCGAGGGGCCCCACCGCACGCGGGCCCCCATCGAGCGGCCCGGGCGCCACGGGACGCGGCTCCGGGGCCACGGGCGGGACGGCGTCCGCGGCGGTCGGCCGGCCCGGACGGGGGTTCGTACGTCGCGCGGCGGCGTCGAGGGACGGGTCCCAGGTCGGCGGGGGCGGGATCGGCGGCATGCCGCTGCCCGCGGTGACACCCCCCGGGGGCCACTCGGCGGGGCGACCGTCGAGGCGCGGCCCGCCCGGCTCGACGCGCGGGCCGGAGGGCGGGGGACGCACGGTCACCGGCCGCGGGGCGCCGACGCCGCCGTCGGGATCGCCGAGACCCGGGGAGGCCCCATCGGGGGAGCCCCCTTCGGGGGAGCCCACCCCGCCGGTCGAGGGCAGGTCGGGCCCCTGGGACGGCGTGCCGGGGACGCCGAGGTCCTCGAGGCGTCGCACGGGTACGCGGCCCGTCGCACCGGGGTCGGTGACCAGCGGATCATCGCTCGTCGGCGCGGGCAGGCGTGCCTCCGCGGGCGTGCGCGCGGCGAGGGACGCCTCGCAGCCGGCCAGCAGCGGGAGCGCCGCGCCGAGGAAGAACCCGGATACCGTCGAGAGGGTAGTAAGCGGTCGCATGGCTCGTTTCGCGTCCCCCGCGGGTGAACTCATAGGATGGCGGTGAGGGGTCACTGCACCGTCACAGTCTTGGCCAGGTTGCGGGGCTGATCGATGTCGCAGCCGCGCAACCGTGCCGTCTCGTACGCCAGGGCCTGCAGCGGCACGACGTTCACGACGGGCGCGACGAGCGGGTGCAGGGCGGGCACGGTGAGGACGAAGTCGGCGAGGGCGCGCGCGTCGGCGTCGTCCTCCGTCGCCACGACGATGATCTCGCCGTCACGCGCCTTGACCTCGCGCACGTTGCCGAGCATGCGCTCACGCCACGGCCCCGGGGTGGCGATCGCCACCGTGGGGACCTCCCGGGAGATGAGCGCGATCGGCCCGTGCTTCATCTCGCCGGCGGGGTAGCCCTCGGCGTGGATGTAGGAGATCTCCTTCATCTTCAGCGCCCCCTCGAGGGCGGTCACCGCATCGGCGCCGCGACCGAGGAAGAGCATGTGGTCCGCACGCCGGATGTCGCGCGCCGCCTGGGCCGCGTCCTCGAAGCGCTCGAGCGCACGGGTCACCGCGGCGGGCAACTCCCAGAGCGCCTGGGCGACAGGCTGCAGGGTCTCCTGGGTACGCCCCCGGGCCTGCGCGGCCTTCAGGGCCAGGAGCAGCAGGGCCGTGAGCATGGAGGTGTAGGCCTTGGTGGAGGCCACGGCGATCTCGGGGCCGGCGTGCATGTCGAGCACCCCGCCGACCATGCGGCCGATGACGCTCTGGCGCACGTTCAGCACGCCCAGGGTCGCGGCCCCCGCATCGAGGGCCGGCTGCAACGCGACCTTCGTGTCCATCGTCTCGCCGGACTGGCTCACGGCGATGACGAGCACATCCGGCCCCAGGACGGGATCGCGCGCCCCGTACTCGTGCGCCATCACGGCACGCGCGGGGATGCGCGCCAGGGTCTCGAGGACGTAGGCGCCGTACTGGCAGGCATGGAAGCCCGTGCCGGCGCCGACGAGGTCGATGCGCTGGAAACGGCGCCAGTCGTCGTCGTCCAGCCCGAGGTCGTCGAAGCGCAGGGTCGTGCCCTCGGGGTCCACGCGGGCTGCCACGAGTTCGTAGAGGCGGCTCGGCTGCTCGTGCATCTCCTTGAGCATGAAGTGCGGGTAGCCGTCCTTGCCGATGTCGCGCACGGCGTGGTCGATGGGCGCGATGGCCCGCTCGACGACGGCCCCCGACTCGTCGTGGACGACCACGGTCGTCGGCGTGACGACGGCGATGTCGTTCTCGGCGAGCTCGATCACACGATCCGCGCGACCGACCAGCGGCCGCAGATCGCTCGCCACCAGGTTTTCGCGAACGCCCAGGCCGACGAGCAGCGGGGAGCCGCGCCGCACGGCGAGGATGGTGTCCGGCAGATCGTGATGCTGGATCGCGACGGCGAACTGACCGCGGCAGCGAGCGAGCAGGGTGCGCGCGGCCGCGACCGGGTCCCCGTCGTACGCGCGCGCGAAGAGCTGGGCGAGGATCTCGGTATCGGTGTCGGAGGCGAACTCGACCCCCTCCGCCTCGAGCTCGGCGCGCAGGGCGAGGTCGTTCTCGACGATGCCGTTGTGGACGAGGGCCACCGCCCCCTCCCCCCCCGGCTGCGGGTGCGCATTCACGCGGTTGGGTACCCCGTGGGTCGCCCAGCGCGTGTGGCCGATGCCGGTGGTGCCGGCCAGGGTGTCGGGGTCCCAGTTCGGCGCGAGGTCCTCGATGCGGCCCGGATCGCGGCGTACGTGCAGCGTGCCGTCACGCCAGACGGAGACGCCGGCCGAGTCGTACCCGCGGTAGGACAGCAGGCGGATGCCCTGGATCAGGACAGGCAGGGCTTCGGAACCGCCCGTATAGCCGATGATGCCGCACATGCGCCGCGTCTCCCTCGAACCCGCCCATGGGACCACGCGGGCGGGGGCGCGCAAGCAAAGGGCCGGCAAGCGGAGACGCGCCCGTGACGGGCCTGACGCCTTCGGCGGCCGGACGGCGCGGCCGCCATGCCGCCGCGGCGGGCCGACCTGCGTGCGAGACCGGGCTCAGCGAGCGGCTTGGAGGGTCGCCCGGACGGGCACCCGCAGCTCGGGCTGCTCCGGATCGTCCGTGCGGACCAGCAGGATGGCCTTGATCAGGCCCGCCTTGCGGGGCTTCCCGTCGTACTTGACGTCCACCCACCAGCCGCGTGCGTCCTTGCCGTGGGTCGCGGCGAACGGAGCGCCGCCGGGACCGAACGACTCGCCCTCGGGCGGCACGATCTCGACCCCCACGATGGCGAAGGTGATGCCCGGGGCGCCGGCCTGGATGCGGGCGCGGGTCGGTGCACGCGGCGTCCCCGCGCGCACGAAGCCCAGGCTGATGGTCCGTGCGCGGAAGACGATGCGTGGCACGACGTGGATGTGCGCGTTGACCTTGACCTCGGGACGCTCGGGATGGGTCGTACTGACCACGAGCCTGTCGTGATACGAGCCCGTCTTGGCCAGGCCGGGGTGGATCACGCGCACCTTCACACGGCGATAGCGCGGGTCCTCGAGGTCCTCGAGTTCGAACGTGTAGGTGACGGGCTTCATGCCCTCGACCTTGCGCGCACTGCGGACACCCGTGACGGTCCAGTCCTTGTCGTCCTTCTTCGTGCGCAAGTAGAGCGTGCGCGAGGCGGACGTCTCCGGCGGCACGTTGCCGAACTGCAGGTACTGGGGATCGGACATGAGCCCGGCGTTGATGTCCATCTTCACGCGGAACGAGGTCAGCGGCGACTTGGGATCGTTGCTGGTGATCGTGACGCGCTTGTTGATGACGCCCATGCGACCGGTGGTGTCGACGGCCAGGCGGACGGTCCCCGTCTCGCCGGGCAGGTAGATGCGCTTCGTGCCATCGAGCGAAGCCTTGAGGCAGCCGCACGAGGACTTCGCCGAGACCACACACAGCGGCCCGACGCCCGTGCTCCGGAA
>JARGNS010000394.1 GCA_029213105.1 Planctomycetota bacterium | reverse complement strand
GTAGTTCAGGTAGTGCACGTGGCCGACGTAGACGCCGCGCTCGAGTCCCTGCAGGGCGTTGGCCTCCACGAGGTCGCCGGCGCCGACATCCAGGGACTCGGGCGACTCGGAGCCCGAGGCACCGTTGGTCTCCACGCCGTACTCCTTGGCGGAGCGCGGCGACACGAGGCAGTCCTTGAAGGCGCCGCCCTCGATGAGCGTGACGCCGTCGGGGCGGATGAAGCCAGAGCTCTGGAAGTTCGCGGCTACGCCTTCGGCGGTGTTCTCGCGGATGGTCACGGCGGGCGCCATCGAGGCCTCACCGGTGGTCATCTTCAGTAGCGGCGTCTGGCGGGTCTTGTGCGACTTCAGCCCGAAGCCACCCCAGCCGAGGATGCCCACGATGTCGTAGACGGCGGCCGGCGTCAGGTACACGCGGTACGCCCCGGGATCCACCGTGATGGGGTCCTGCGCGAGTGCGTCGAGCTGCTTCACGGCCGTGTCGACCTTGCGGGCGAAGGCGGCGCCGTCCCAGTCGAAACCGGCGTAGGAGGCCTTCACGGCCTTGTCCTGCTGGTGGTAGAAGCTCCAGTCGAGGTTGTAGCTGCGCGTGTCGTACCAGTTGCGCTGCCCGAGACTGTTCGCGAAGCCGGAGCTGATCTCGCCCGCGGCATAGAGACCCACGAGGTCACGCCCCTTGGAGGCCGCCTGGATCTGCCCCAGCGAGCGGTCCGCGTCCGGCAGCTCGGCTTCGCCGTGGCGCTCGCTGGACTGCACGTCCGTCGCGTAGAGCAGGTACGGATCCTCCGGGAGATGCGGGATCTTGGCGCGCAGCCCCTGCACCAGGCCGGCGAGGCGTCGTTTGTCCTCGGCCACATCACCCGAGAGCGTGACCGAGCCACCGGCATGCTTGCTGCCGTCGATCAGGTCCACGCCGATCGCCCGCTGGGTCACGGTGCCGGCCTGCCGCACGGCGCCCTGGTTGAAGCGAACGAAGTCGCTCTCCTCACCCGCGAAGCTTGCCGTGAAGACCTCATCGCCCTGGATGAGCGTGCCGACATGGTCGGCCAGGTCATGGAAGTACTGCTGCATCATGGCTCTAGGCCCCACCGAAGACGTCGACGTTGGAGAACAGGCAGGCGGGGCTTGCGTGGCCCACCCGCACCATCTGGTTCGGCTCGCCCTTGCCGCAGTTGGGTGTCCCCATCACCTGCAGCGTGGACTCGTTGCCGACCTTGGCGAGGTTGCGCCAGAACGTGCTGGAGACCCCGCGGTAGTTGCTCTTGCGGACGACCTGCGTGAGTTCGCCGTTCTCGATGCGACGCCCGTACTCGCAGCCGAACTGGAACTTGTTGCGCGAGTCGTCGATCGACCAGGAGCAGTTCGTGGCCATGAGGATGCCGTTCTCGACACCGGCGACCATGTCCTCGAGCGTGCTGTCACCCGGCTCGAGATTAAGGTTCGCCATCCGGTCGATCGGCGGTCGATTCCAGCTGCTGCTACGCGCATTCGCCACCCCCTCGACGCCGGCGCGCGCCTGGGAGGTGGTCCCTCCGAGCGGACGCTTGAGGATGCCCTTCTCGATGATGAAGGTGCGCTCGGCCTTGCAGCCCTCGTCGTCGAATCCGTAGCTGGCCAGCTGGTCGGAGCGGCCGGGGTCGAACGTGACGTTCAGCAGGTCGGAGCCGTAACGGTACTTCCCGAACATGTCGAGCGTGACGAAGCTCGTGCCCGCGTAGTTGCGCTCGTCCCCGAGGATGCGGTCCAGCTCGATGGGATGCCCGATCGACTCGTGGATCTGCAAGATCATCTGGTCCGGCATCAGCAGGAGGTCCATGGCCCCCGTCGGGCAGTCCGGCGCGGAGAGCAGCTCGATGGCCTCGCTCGCCAAACGCGGCGCGGCGGTGTGGAAGCCGACCTCATCCAGGATCTCGGTCCCGCCCTGACGCCCGAGCCCGTAGCCCCCGAGGGTCCTTGTCTGCGTCTCGCCTCCCTGGTTGGCCGTGACCGACATGATCGGCACCATCCAGTGGAACGCCTGATGGATGCGGGCGCCCTTGTTGTTGAGGTAGAGCGACTCGCCTTCCGTGTGTGCGACGGCGGCATACCAGTCCACGATGCGATCGTCGGCCTTCAGCCGGGCGCACTGCTGGCGGATGGTGTCGATGCGGTCGGCGAGGGGCAGACCGTTCCACGGCGCGGCAATCGTCGGGATGTACTCGCCATGCGCCTCGCCATAGTCCACCGCCGAGAAGTCGGTGACCGATCGCCCGGCACTGCGCGCGGCCCAGGCCTGCGCGCGACGTGCGGCCTCGGCGAGGCCTGACGTGGTCAGGTCGCTCGTCGCGGCGTAGCCGAGGCCCCCGGCGTGGGCCACCGTGATCATCACGCCGGCATCGGTGTGATCGGACACGGGCTGCAGCACATCCTGGCGGACGGCGATCGATTCCCCGTGCTCGCTCTGATAGCGCAGGGAGCAATGGTCGACGTCCGGGACGATCTCCTTGAAACGTGCTTCGAGTTGGTCGATCACGGGGGCTCCTCTCGAGATGGCGCGCCAAGCTACCACGCTGTCCGCGTACTCTCCCGGCATGCACACGCGCGAGCCGACGATCATCGCCATGGGTGGCGGTGGGTTCATGATGGAACCCGAGAACCCGCTCCTGGACGCCTACGTCCTCGAGGCGACCGGGGTCGAACACCCGCGGATCTGCTTTCTCGGGACGGCCTGTGCGGACCGGGCCACCACGGTCGAGGCCTTCCACACGACATTCGACCGGCTCGGCGCCCGGGCAACCCACCTGGCTCTGCCCTGGGCCGCGGATCCCGAGGGCCCCCCGGAGCTCGGGCAGCCCACGGGGGAGCCCAACGTCCCGGACCTGCGCGCGCACCTGCAGGCCCAGGACGCCATCTATGTCGGCGGCGGCAACACCCGCCGCATGCTCGCCGTGTGGCGGCACTACGGTGTCGACGAGGTCCTGCATGACCTGTGGGCCAGCAGCGCGGCCATCCTGGCCGGTGTGTCCGCGGGCGCCCTCTGCTGGTTCGAAGCCGGCGTCACGGACTCGATCCCCGGGTCGCTCACGCCCATGCAGGCGCTGGGCTGGGTGGCGGGTTCGTTTTGCCCGCACTACGACGGGGAGCCCGGCCGCCGCCCCACCTACGAGCGCCTGGTGCTGTCCACCGAGCTTGCGCCGGGGTGGGCCGCGGACGACGGCTGTGCACTGCACTACCGCGGGGACGGCCTGCACCGCATCGTCAGCTCCCGCCCAGAGGCCGCGGCGTGGCGCGTCGAGCCGGACGGGAGCGGAGGGGCTTCCCAGCGACACGCCCCCGTCTATCTTGGCGCTCCGTCATGATCGAAGTCCGCGACCTCACCAAGACCTACTCCGTGCACGAGAAGGCCCCCGGACTCGTGGGATCGATCAAGTCGCTCTTCGTGCGCAAGAAGGTCGAGAAGCACGCGGTCAAGGGCGTCAGCCTCGAGGTGCCTGCCGGTGAGATCCTCGGACTGGTCGGACCCAATGGCGCCGGCAAGACCACGCTCGTGAAGATGCTGGCCGGCATCATCCATCCGACCTCAGGCAGTGCGTCCGTGCTCGGCCACACGCCCTGGGAGCGACACAACGAGTTCCGCAGCCAGATCGCCCTCGTCATGGGACAGAAGGCGCAGCTCTGGTGGGACCTCCCGGCGGCAGACTGCTTCCTGCTCCTGAAGGAGATCTACAAGATCCCGACGGAGCGCTACAAGGCCAACCTGGCCTTCCTCGCCGAGACCCTGGACGTGACGGCGCACCTGAACGTGCAGGTCCGCCGACTCTCGCTGGGCGAACGCATGAAGATGGAGCTCATCGCCGCGCTCCTGCATGACCCCAAGGTCGTCTTCCTCGACGAACCCACCCTCGGACTCGACCTGACCGCCCAGCGCTCGATTCGTGACTTCCTGCTCGCCTACCGGGAGACACACAAACCCGCCATCATCCTCACG
>JARGNS010000393.1:2469-3973 GCA_029213105.1 Planctomycetota bacterium | reverse complement strand
GGGGACGGCGGTGCGTAGGAAGGGCGCCTCGATGACGGCGGCGCGCTCCATGCCGGAGCCTGCCGCCGCATCGTCCAGGGTCTGGATCCCCGTGGCACCGGCGGCGATGGCCGCGTGGCTTGCCGCGAGGTCGCGGCCCACGGCGGTCACACAGCCGGCCCCGGTGATGACGGCGTCGGTCGAGCGGAGGTCTCTCATGCGTGTTCTCCCCGCAGCTGGGCCCAGGTGCGGCGCGCGCGGTCGCGGTCTTCGAGGTCGGTGAGCGGCGTCACGCAGCCTTCGAACTCGATCGAGGCCCCGCGCTTGCCGTCGACGGATGTCTCGGCCCGGTAGACGCGGCGCTCGGGGTTGTCGTCCTCGATGCGCGTCAGGGTGATGTCGATGCGATCCCCGGGCGTGGCGAAGTCGTAGTAGCGGGCCGTGCGGACATGGTCGAGCAGGAACCAGCGCTCGAACGCCGAGGAGCCGGCCTCGAGCCAGCCGGCGAGCTGCACGCACGCCTCGAGGATCAGGACACCGGGCATGATCGGGCGCTCGGGGAAGTGCCACTCGAGGTAGTCCTCGGCCATGGCCACGTTCTTCCAGCCCTGGATGGACGTGTCGGGCACGTGATCCGCGATGCGGTCGACGAGCAGGAACCTCATGAGGCTTGTCCTTCCGGGTCTGCGGTCGCGATCATCACGACGCTGGCGAGCGCGTGGTCGCCGTCGTGGGTGAGCGAGACGGAACTGTCGGTCACGCCGAGGCGCGCGGCTGCGGCGGCGGGCTTGCCGTGCAAGGCGAGGGTGGGGGCCGTGCCCACGCGACGGACTTCGACTTCCTTGAGCTTGCGGTCGATGCCGGTGGCGATGATCCCCATGCCAAGTGCCTTCAGGGTCGCTTCCTTGGCGGCGAAGCGCGCGGCCAGGTGCGGGGCCGGGTCGGGGAAGCGATTGCAGTAGGCTCGCTCGTCCTCCGTGAAGACCCGCGCCTCGAAGGCCGCGTGGGCACGCAGGCTCTCCGCGAAGCGGGGCACGTGCACCAGGTCGATGCCGTGGCGGATGCGGGGGCGGGCGGCGGTCATGCGATCGACAGGCCTCCGTCGACGGTGAGGGCCTGGCCGGTGATGTAGGCCGCGTCGTCGGAGCAGAGAAACAGGACGAGCCCTGCGACGTCGTCGGGGGAACCGAAGCGCGCCTGCGGGATCTGCGCGAGGACCTGGTCCCCGGCGCGTCGCTGGATCACCTTGGTCATGTCGGTCTCGATGAAGCCGGGCAGGACGGCGTTGATGCGGACACCGCGGTCGGCAACCTCGAGGGCCGCCGCGCGCGTCAGGCCGAGCACGCCGGCCTTGGCCGCGGCGTAGTTCGCCTGGCCAATGTTGCCAATGAGCCCAGAGGTGGAGGTAAACATGACGAAGGACCCATCTTCCTGATCGCGGAAGTGGTTAATCGCGGCCCGGGCGATGTTGTAGTGGCCATTGAGGTGCACATCGATGACCGCGTCCCAATCTTCGTCGGTCATC
>JARGNS010000393.1:0-2459 GCA_029213105.1 Planctomycetota bacterium | reverse complement strand
GATCGAGGCCAGATTGACGCTGCTGCCCGTGCGGGTGCGCATCATGTGCCGCAGGGCCAGACGCGTGGCCCGCATGAGGCCCGTGAGGTTCACGTCGATGACCTTCTGCCAGTCGGGCTCGCGCATGGAGACCAGCAGGGTGTCCTTCACGATGCCGGCGTTGTTCACCAGCAGGTCGAGCGTGCCGTGCCGGGCGAGGACGTCCTTGAACAGCGCCTCGGTCGCGGCGGCGTCGCCCATGTCCGCCTGCAGGGCCTCGGCGCTGCCGCCGTCGGCGCGGATGGCGGCGGCGACGGCTTCGGCCTCCTCGGCGGAGCTGCGGTAGTTGACGATCACCGTGGCGCCGTTGGCACCGAGGCGCCGTGCGATGGCCGCACCGATGCCGCGGCCGGCGCCGGTCACGAGGGCGATCTTGCCACTGAGGTCCGTGCGGATCATGCGGGCTCTCCTGCCACGTACTTGGTCACGAGGATCGAAGCATTCTGGCCGCCGAAGGCGAAGCTGTTGTTGAGGGCGGCCCGCACGGGGGTGCGGCGTCCGCCTTCCTGGACGAGATCCAGATCGCAGCCGCGGTCCGGCTCGCTCAAGTTGGCGGTGGGGGGAATCGCGTCGTCCTGGATGGCCTTCACGCAGCAGCAGAACGCGACGCCGGCCGCCGCGGAGAGCAGGTGGCCGAGCGCGCCCTTGCTCGAAGAGACCGCCAGGTGCCCGGCGTGCTCGCCGAAGAGCGTCTTGATGGCGGTGATCTCGGCCGGATCGTTGCGCTTGGTGCCCGTGCCGTGGGCATTGACGAAGTCGACGGACGACCGGGGCAGGCCACTGTCCTCCAGGGCGTAGCGCATGGCCTCCTCGGCGCCGCGACCGTCCGGCGGCGGCGCGGTGGTGCGGAAGGCATCCAGGGAGGACCCATAGCCGGCGACCTCGGCGAGGATCGTGGCCCCGCGGGCGCGGGCGTGGGTTCCGGAGTCCATCACGCCGACACCGGCCCCTTCCCCCATCACGAGACCCGCGCGGCGCCGGTCGAACGGCCGGCAGGCGGAGGCCGGGTCGGCCTCGTCCACCTGGGCGGACGCGCCGAGCAGTACGAAGAACACGAGGCCGAGGGGGTTGATTTGCGAATCGGAGCCCCCCGCGACGACCCAGTCGGTCTCGCCGGAGCGAATGCTGCCGTACGCCATGCCGAGGGCCTGGTTGCTGGCCGAGCAGGCCGGGGTGACGGCGTGCACCGGACCGCCGATGCCGAAGCGCTCCGCCACACGTGCGGCAGGCTGCTCCGCGGGCGTACGGAGGAGGGACTCGCGCTCCACGAGGATCGTCTCGCGTCCGAACGCGACCGCGTCGAAGCTGCCGTCCTTGGCAAGCCAGCGGTCGATGTCTTCGATGCGGTTGGCACCCGGCCCCGCCCCGAGCATCACGCCGGCGCGCGAGTGCTCGTCGGGCTCGAGTCCGGCGTGGCTCAGCGCCCGGAAGGCCGCCGCGACCGCGAAGACCGTGCGCGGGTCCTCGAGTCCGTCGAGGTCGGGATGCTCGGACTGCAGCGCGTGCAGGACGTCGGGCTGGATCTCACCCAGTGCGCGGGTCGGAGGGTGCTCGGGCCCCAGTCGTGCGGGCGGCGTGACGCCGCGCTCGCCCGCGAGCAGTCGCGACCACACCGCATCGACCTCGCAGCCGAGGGGCGTGACCATGCCCAGGCCCGTGATGACGACCCGCTCGCTCACGGCGTGCCTCCGTAGTACCGGAAGCGCGCACGGAGCACGTCGGGGTCCGGCACGGGCACGTGGGCGTAGAGGATGCGACCGGCCGAGGCGACACGCTCGCCGTTCACCTCGCAGTACGCCGTGGCCATCGAGCCCTTTGGATTGGTCCCGCGCAGCTCGCCGACGATCTTGATCTCGGTGCCGGGGCCGATGTCGTGGGGAAGCACGACGTCTTCCACGACCGAGAGCACGATGGAGTACTTGTAGTCGTGCTTCGCGATCGCCGTCCACGCGGTCAACTGCAGCATGCTCTCGAGGACGAGCGTGCCGGGATGCAGCGGGCGCTTGGCGAAGTGCCCGTTCAGGGCCTCATCCGTCAGACTCACATGCTTGACGCCTTCGATCCGCTTGCCGGGTTCGAAGTGCGTGACGCGATCGAAGAGCAGGAACCTCATGCGGCCTCCACGACGAGTGCGCCGGCACCCCCGAGCGGGCCTCCGGCCAGGATCAAGGCGCGTGCGCCATCCTCACCCAGGGCCGCGACGGCCAGCGCGAGATCCGCGGCGGGGGCCCCGGCGCCGAGATGCCCCAGGGCCTCCTTGCTGCGGATGGCGCGGGCGCCGTCGAGGCCGAGGGCCTCCAGGGCGTCACGCTCCTCGCGGTCGGCGGGACCGTGGCCCTCGGCGTGGCAGAAGACGAGGTCGATGGCGCTGGGCTCCAGGCCGGCCTCCGCGAGCGCGGCGCCGATGGCGCGGCGCCATG
>JARGNS010000392.1 GCA_029213105.1 Planctomycetota bacterium | reverse complement strand
CCGCGCCGGGCTGGTGGCGCCGGGGGGGAGGCCCATCACCACGATCCTGGCGCTCGAGTTCCTCTAGCGCGAGACCCCTGGGAGGGGCCGGGGCCCCCGGGGCGGGGCTCTCGGGTCCCGGATTCATCCGACCCGGCATCGGGAGTACCTTCGGGGGCCCTGGAGGAACCGCCATGCGCTTCGCTCGGACGATCTTGCTGCTTGCCCTGCTGCTGCCCCTGGCCGTGGCGCTGCCCGCCTACGCCGCGGACGAGGACCCTGCCGCGCCGGCTCCGGCCCCGGAGGAACCCAAGCCCAAGCCCGAGCCCGAGCCCGATCCCCAGGTGCCCAGCTACAGCATCGAGTTCCTGATGCCCGGCGAGGACGACGCGCCCGACGGGTGGAAGCTGCGCGACCGCGGCGCCCCCGCGGGCTCGCCGACCGAGGACGCGCTCGAGGCGATGAGCGAGGCCTGCAAGTGCTCGCTCGACGAGGACAAGTTCTACGTCGAGACCACGGTGATGAAGTCGGGCGACGCCAAGATCGGTGTCGCGATGGTCGACGTCGATGCCAGCGTGTGGGCCTTCCGTCGCCAGCTCGATGAGGCCGCCGCGGCCGGCGGCTGGAAGATCGTCGAGCTCGGGGCCAAGGGGCGCCTGCTCGTGGTCGGCGCCGGGGCCAAGCAGGCCGAAGCCGCCGATGCCATGACCGAGCACGTGCTCTACCGCTTCGGCCGCCTCGCCATGGATCGTCTCGGCGGCCGCTCCGGCATGTCGGAGGCCGGTCGCAAGGCTGCACTCGACTACTCGAAGGCGATCACGCAGCTCGCGCCGGACACGGGGATGGCCCAGGCCGTGGTCGGCGTCGTCCACTGGCTGAAGTCGCGTCCGACCGCCAAGCGCAAGGAGGTCGACAAGGCCGAGACGGCGCTCTGCGAAGCCGCTTGGAAGAAGGCCCTCGCCGCCGGCGCGAAGTTCCCGCCGAAGGACAGCGTCCTCGTGTTCTGTGCGGGTGAGTACGGCCAGCTCCTCCTCCTCCGCAAGGACGCAACCGTCCTCCCCGAGGCCACGCGCGTGCTGACCCTGGCGGTCGAGCACGAGCAGGAGGGCAAGAACAACTTCCGCCGGTACGGCAACCGCTACAACCTGGCGTGCTGCCATGCGCGTGCGGGCCGGAAGGACGCCGCCTTCGACATGCTCGAGAAGGCGTTGCAGACCGGCAAGTCCCTGCCGCCGCAGATGTTCCACCCGCAGTACGTGAACATGAAGGACAAGGACCCCGACATGGGCCCGCTGCGCGGCGATGCGCGCTTCGGCAAGCTCATGGAGGAGTTCAAGCCGGCGCCCAGGCCGGATCGACGCAAGAAGAAGAAGGCGGAGAAGCCCCAGGACCACCCCTAGGGCGTTCCGGGGCCGCGGGCCCAGGCCGGGCGGGCTTCCGTCCGAGCCTTGGTTCGGGCCGCCAGGCGGCCCGCGCCGGGACTAGACGCGCTCGACGAGCACGGCGACCCCCAGGCCGCCGCTGATGCAGAGCGTGGCCACGCCGCGCTTCACGTCGCGTTCCGCCATCGAGTGCAGCAGCGTGACGAGGATGCGGCAGCCCGTGGCGCCGATGGGATGGCCGAGGGCGATGGCGCCGCCGTCGACGTTCATCTTCGACTCGTCGATGCCGAGCTCGCGGTTGCAGGCGATGACCTGCGCGGCGAAGGCCTCGTTGAGCTCCCAGAGATCGATGTCGTCGACCGAGAGGCCCGTCTGGTCGAGCAGGGCGCGGACGGCCGGCACGGGGCCCAGGCCCATGACGTCCGGCTCGACGCCGGCTTCCGTGTAGCCGAGCAGCCTGGCCATCGGCTTGACGCCGTGGGCCTGCATGGCCTTCTCGGAGAGGACCACGATCGAGGCGGCACCATCGGTGATGCCGCTCGAGTTGCCCGCGTGCACGGAACCGCCGTCGCGGAACACGGCCGGGAGCTTGGCGAGCTTCTCGGCGACGACGCCATCGCGGGCGTGTTCGTCGGTGTCGAAGACCCACTCACCCTTCTTGCGGTCCTTGAGGGGCACGCCGACCTTCTCGGCGTCGAAGCGGCCGCGCTTGCGGGCTTCCTCGCAGCGCTGCTGGCTGCGCGCGGCGTAGGCGTCCTGCTCCTCGCGGGTGATGTCGTAGCGCTCGACCAGGTTCTCGGCCGTGGCCCCCATGAGCTGGTCGGCGAGCATGCAGTGGAAGCCGTCGCGGTACATCCCGTCCACGACCTGGTCGTTGCCCAGGCGGTAGCCGAAGCGAGCACGGGGCAGGAAGTAGGGGGTGTTCGACATGCTTTCCATGCCGCCGGCGAGCACCACGTCGGCCTGGCCGAGGCGAATGGCGTCGGCGCCCAGCATGACGGTCTTCAGCCCGCTGCCGCAGGCCATGTTGACGGTCCAGGCGGGGGAGGTGACGGGCACGCCCGCGCGCACGGCGACCTGGCGACCGGGCCCGGGGCCCTGGCCGGCCTGCCGGCCGTGGCCGAAGAGGCCCTGATCGACCGCCGAGGCGGGGACACCGGCACGCTCCAGCGCGGCGGTGGCCGCGATCGTGCCGAGGTCGGGCGCCGAGAGTCGGCTGAGGGAGCCCCCGAACTTGCCGATGGGGGTCCGTACGCCGCCTGCGAGATAGATGCCGTCCAACATGCGTGCGCTCCGAGCTGTCCCGGGCCCCGGTCGGGCCCGCTGGGCCCGGAATCGTACGCCCCCTCCTCGGGTCGGTCCTGTTCGGCCCATGCGTTGCACGGGCTTGGCGTGCCCGCAGGCGCGGGTAGCCTTGCGCCTTGCGCCCGCGCAGGAGCATCCATGGCCGCCAAGAAGAAGTCCGCGAAGAAGAAGGCAGCCAAGAAGGCGGCCAAGAAGGCCACGCCGAAGAAGGCCGCCAAGAAGAAGGCCGCTGCGGCGAAGCCTGGCGAGGCCGCGCCCGAGGATCTCGCGGCCGCCGTTCTCGCCGCGATCGCCGGCGAGGTGCCGGAGGTCGAAGAGGAGGTCATCGAGCCGATCCTTCCGCCCTTGCCGAAGATGCCCAAGCGCCGGGAGGACGGCGTCATCACCCTCGGCCACGGAAGCGAGTCCGATCAGGCCTTCATGGTCTACGCCCTCGCGATGGAGAAGGTCGACACCGAGGACCGTCGCTACGAGCTGCACCGCGCCGAGTTGCAGGACCTCGAGCAGACCGCGGCCAAGGCCAAGTACGACGTCACCGCGATCTCGTTCGGGGCGTATCCCGCCCTGCGGGATCGCTACCTGCTGCTCGCTTGCGGTGGGGCCTATGGCGATCACCAGGGCCCGGTCCTCGTCGCGCGCAAGCCGATCCGTACGGAGGAGATCCAGGGTCTCGAGGTGGGTGTGCCGGGGGAGGACTCCGCGGGTGCCCTCGCCCTGCGACTGTGGCTGCCGCGCGCGGGGCTCGCACTCCAGGGCATGAGCACGCGGGAGATCTCGCTCCGTGTGCGCGCGAACCATGTGCGCTCCGGTCTCCTCGTGAACGAGGACATCCTCACCTACCGCAATCACAACCTGGTCCGGGTCGTGGACCTGGGGCAGTGGTGGGGCGACCGCACCGAGGGCCTCCCGCTTGCGCTGAACGCCCATGTCGTACGACGCGACATCGATGCCGAGCTGCGCGGCAAGATCGCGCTGGACCTCAAGCGCTCCATCGCCTACGCCCTCGGGCACCGCGAGGAAGCATTGGACTGGGCGATGCAGTTTGCGGGCAAGCTCGACCGCGAGACGCTGGATCGCTACATCCAGCGCTACGTGAACGACCTGTCGCTGGACTGCGGTGAGCGCGGCCGTCAGGCGGCGCGCAAGCTGTTCGAGGAAGGCCACCGCCACGGCTTCCTCCCCCAGGTCTACGAGCCCGTCTATCACGGCGACGAACAAGCCGACCTGTAGAGGACACGCTGGGCGGGGGCGATCGCACCGCTTCATCGGACTCGCGTGGAAGCCCACGCCACGTCCGCTTCATCGGCACTCCGCTCCCG
>JARGNS010000391.1 GCA_029213105.1 Planctomycetota bacterium | reverse complement strand
AGCTGTTCTACTACTTGAAGATGCAGGGCAAGCCCGTCAACACCTTCACCCTCTGGGGCATCCCGGAGCCCAAGGGCGGGCAGTAGAGCGCCGGTTCGCACCGGGGGCTGGCTCGCAGGGGAGCGCAAGACCATGGACGCACGTCAGGTTGTGATCACGGGAGCCAACCGCGGCCTCGGTCTGGCACTGGCCCGTCAGTGCTGTGCCCGCGGCGACCGGGTCTGGGCGGGGGTCCGCCGACCGGACGCAGCGGAGGCGCTGCATGCGCTCTCCCCCGCCGGCGTGCTGCCACTGGACATGGAAGACGAGGCGAGCATCGCCGCGTTCGGCGCGACGCTCGCCGCGCAGGCCGACACCCTCGACGTGCTCGTCAACAACGCGGGCGCCAACAGCACGGCGTTCGGCGGCACGCGCGAACACAGCGGCGTGCTGGAGTTGTCGGCGGAGCACTTCATGGCCCAGATGCGGCTCAACGCCCTGGGTCCCATGCTCCTCACGCGGGCTCTCGTGCCCCTGCTCCGCACGGGGACGAGCCCCGCCGTGGTCAACATCTCGTCACAGCTTGGCGCCCTGGCCCTCGGACGCGCCCACCGCCGGGACATCGGCTACAACGCCTCGAAAGCCGCACTCAACATGATCACGGCCGCCACGGCGGGCGACCTCGAGGCCGATGGCATCAAGGCCGTGACGCTACACCCCGGCTGGGTCCGCACCGACATGGGTGGTGACGAGGCCCCCCTCACGGCCGAGGATTCGGCGCGCGGCATCCTCGCGTTCGTGGACAGCCTCGGCCCGGAACACAGCGGTGGCTTCTACCGCTGGGACGGTGCGCAGCACCCCTGGTAGTCGCCGGCCCGCACTCGAAATGAGGACGCCGCCCGGGGCTCGGGTAGCCTCCACGCGTGCGCACGCCCCCCACCCAAATCCTGCTCCGACTGGGCCTCCGCGTCGGGATTCCGGTGCTTCTCTGGTACACGACGGAGGCTCCGTTTGGGTGGATCGCGCTGTGGTTCGGCGCCCTGCTGCTCGTGATGGGCGTGCGGCAGAAGCGGGCGCTGATCTTCAACCTCGCGTGGGTCTTCGTCTTGATCGCGGGCACGGAACTCATCTTGTGGGGCTTCGCCCCCGACCAGGGCCGCATCACCCCGGCGGACTTCCAGAAGGCCTTCTCCGCACCGCACGAGGTGCTGGGCTACGCGCCCGTGGCGAACACCACGGGCGAGACCCGGCGCGAGTTGGATGGGAAGACCGTCTACGAGGTCCTCTACACGATCGGCCCGGACGGCTGGCGTAGCGCACCGCCCCCGACCGAGCCCCCCGCGACGGCAAGCTGCGTCTGCTTCGGCTGCTCGTTCATGTTCGGGATGGGCGTTGCCGACGACGAGGCGCTGCCCTACCGCCTGGAGGCGGAGATGGGCGGCCGCACGCGGGTGCACAACTGCGCGTTCCTCGGCTGGGGTCCCCATCAGATGCTGGCGGCGCTCGAATCCGGACTCATCGCGGAGACGGTCACCGCACCCCCTCGCCATGCCATCTTCCTCACGAGCGTGGGGCACGCCGAGCGTGCAGCCGGCAAGCGCCGCTGGGACAAGCGCGGCCCGCGCTACGAGCTGAACGCGAGCGGCGGCGTCACCCGGACGGGTACGTTTGCCGAGAACCCGGCGGAGAGCTACTGGGATCGCCGCAAACGCAAGTTCCTGGGCAAGAGTTGGCTCCTCAAGACGATCGCGGCACGACAGCCCGCCACGCCGTCCCGGCACGACCTGGAACTCTGGATCGCGATCACCCGGCAAGCGCGCGACTTCATGGCAGCCACGTGGCCGGGGTGCGAGTTCCATGTCCTGCTGTGGGACTCCGGGGAGGCGGCCGATGCGGAGTTCATCGAGCAAGCCCGGCTCGCGAAGGTGCCCGTGCACCGGGTCTCCGAGATCCTGCCGGAGTTCTCGGGCGACTGGCTGCCGTGGTCCGTGGACCGCTTCGACCCGCACCCCAACGCCAAGGCTCACGCCGAACTCGCCCGGTACGCGGCCCGCACCATCCTCGGGGCCAAGCCCAAGTAGCGCGCTGACGTGCCACGCCCACCGGGCGATCCCCGTCGCCCGGGTCAGGTGGTCGCTGGGCGCAGGCCGCTCGCTAGCATGACGCGATGGAACCCGCCGACATCGCCCCGGTCCGCAGCTACCTGCTCGACCTCCAGGAACGCATCTGCGCCGCGCTCGAAGCCGTCGACGGCGAGGCGCGCTTCGACCGGCGGGAGCTCCCGGGAGAGCGCGGCGGCCTGGCCCGCCCGCAGGTTCTCTCCGGCGGCACGGTGATCGAGCACGCCGCCGTCAACTTCTCGCACACGAGCGGCGCACGCCTGCCCGTGGCCGCCACGGTCCGCAAGCCCGAGCTGACCGGCGGCGCCTTCGAGGCCGTCTCCGTCTCGCTGATCGTGCATCCGCGCAACCCCTACGCACCGACCACGCACGCCAACCTGCGCCTCTTCTCCGCGCTCACCACCGAGGGTAAGCCCGTCTGGTGGTTCGGTGGCGGCTTCGACCTCACGCCCTACTACGGCTTCGACGAGGACGCCGTGCACTGGCACAAGGCCGCCCGCTCGGCATGCGAGCCCTTTGGCGAGGATGTCCACGCGCGCCTCAAGTCGGCCTGCGACGAGTACTTCTTCCTGCCGCATCGGGGCGAGGCACGCGGCATCGGCGGGATCTTCTTCGACGACTGGACCCAGGACGGCTTCGAGCGCAGCTTCGACTTCCTGCGGTCCGTCGGGGACCACTTCCTGCCCGCCTACCGCCCCATCGTCGAGCGACGCCTCGAGACGCCCTACGGCGCGCGCGAGCGAGACTTCCAGCTCTACCGCCGTGGTCGCTACGTCGAGTTCAACCTGGTCTACGACCGCGGCACGCGCTTCGGGCTCCAAGCCGGGGGCCGCACGGAGTCGATCCTCGCGTCGCTCCCGCCCGAGGTGAACTGGCGCTACGACTGGACGCCCGAGGCCGGCACGCCGGAAGCCGAACTCTACGAGCGCTTCCTGCCGCCGCGCGACTGGCTCACCGACGCCTAGCCCGGCTGTTGCATGAACACAGCTTGAAGCGCGCGGTCCTCGCTGGCCGTCGCACCCGATCGCCTTGCCGAGGCTCGTCCGAGGGGGGATCGGCCCCGCCTCCGCGCCTCGACTTCGAGCTCGGGCGCGAATCCGTCGCGAGGACACCCTGCCGCCCCACGGGGGGACGGCCGTCGTCCGCCGAGCCCAGCCGATCGCCGTCCAGGCCGCCGGACGCCCCGCGCGTCACGCAACAACCGGGCTAGCCGTCACTCGGGGACTTCGTAGCCGGCGTGAGGATCGTCTTCAAGGCCGTCCCCAGTTCGTCGACATCGAAGCCCCGCGGACCACGGTCCCCGCGGTAGGCGATCTTGCCGTCGGCCCCCAAGATGAACAGCCGATCCGGCTTGGCGTGGTACGCGTTCGCGACGGTGTTCTGCATGTCGTCGACAAGGACGGGCATGGTCAGCTTGAGGTCGGCAATGCACTTGCCCGCAACCTCCTTGCGCCGCTCGTAGGTCTTGGGCTGATCGATCTTCACGCGATCGCTCGGACGCCGGCCATCCTGGGGATGGGCCTCCGAGATGTAGATGAGGTAGAAGTCGGCCTTGGCCTTGTACGTCTGGTAGAGCGTCTCGAGTTGCGCCGCAACCCGGCTGAAGGGGCCTCAGGTCCAGCTCCCGAAGATGAGGACCGTCGTGCGCTTCGGCGCCGCGAGATCCACGGGCGTCCCCAGCAGGCGCGCCTTGGCGCTGACCTTCGGAGCGCTCGCACCGACCTTCGGGGCCTGATCCTGGAACGCCTTGCCCGCCGCCGCGGATTCCCACTCCTCCTTCTGGAGGATGTCGTCGCCGTTCTCGTCCGCCTTGGCGAAGAAGGCGGCCCACTCGGCCTGGGAGATCGAGCCGTTCTTGTCGGTATCCAGGGCCTCGAGGCGCAACCCGCCGCGCGGGGCGCCCATGGCGCCCC
>JARGNS010000390.1 GCA_029213105.1 Planctomycetota bacterium | reverse complement strand
CTCTTGAAAGGAGAAGGGGACGCAGAGGATCGAGCGCAGCTTGAGGTTCACGACGACCTCGCCCAGGCCGCCCTCGTCGATCATCGCGCGGAAGTGGCGGTACAGGCCCTCTTGCGTGGGCTTGTTGTAGTAGGGCGACACGGCGAGACAGGCGTCGGCGCCGGCGGCCTTGGCGGCCTTCGTCATCGCGATGGAGTGCGGCGTGTCGTTGGTGCCCGTGCCTGCGACGATCGGTACGCGCCCGGCGGCGGCGTCTACGACGGTCTCGATGACCTGCACCCGCTCGGGGTCGGTGAGCGTGGGCGACTCGCCCGTCGTGCCGCACGGCACGAGGAAGTCCACCCCGGCGGCGATCTGCGCTTCGACCAGCCTGCGCAGGGCGGCCTGATCGACGACGTCGCCGTCGAACGGCGTGACGAGTGCGGTTCCACAGCCCTGGATCGCCTTGGTGTTCACGCTAGAGATCCTGCCCTGCGAGCTCGCGTGCGCGAAGCATCTCGTCACGCATCTCGCGCACGGCCGCCGGGAGCCCCACGAACAGGGCCCGCGACACGATCGCGAAGCCGATGTTCAGCTCCTCGATCTCGGGCAGTGCGGCAATGCGCCACACGTTGCGGTAGTCCAGGCCGTGGCCGGCGTGCACGCGCAGGCCGAGTTGCTTGGCCGTGGTGGCTGCCTGGCGGATGGCCAGGAGCTCGCGGGCGACCGCACCGGCGCCGCTCGTGGCGGCGTTCGCGTAGCGGCCCGTGTGGATCTCGACGATGTCGGCGCCGACCTCGTTGGCGGCGAGCATGGCCTGCTCGTCGGGATCGACGAACACCGACACCGGGATGCCCGCCGTCCGCAGCTCGTCGATCGTCGACTTGACGACGTCGCGGTTCGTCGCCACGTCGAGGCCGCCCTCGGTCGTGACCTCCTCGCGCTTCTCGGGCACGAGGCACACGTGGGTGGGCTTCACCTTCTTGGCGATCGCGACCATCTCCTCGGTACACGCCATCTCGAGATTCAGATCGATGGCGAGCCCGGCACGGATCAGCTCGACATCCGCGTCGCGGATGTGGCGGCGATCTTCGCGCAGATGCAGCGTGATCTGGTCGGCACCTCCGAGCACGGCGGCGTGGGCCGCCGCGATCGGTTCGGGGAAACGCTCACCGCGCGCGTTGCGGACGGTAGCGACGTGGTCGATGTTGACACCTAGGCGGATCATGCAATCGACGATAGGGCTCGGATCGGGGCGATGTCAGCGGGGGAGGCAGTGCTTTTTTGACCCTGCTCCGGGGCAGAATGGGCGCCCCCGTGCGCGTGCGGCGCCGGGTCGGGACATGGGGTTCGCATGCGCATCCACAGCGGTCGCCTGAAGGGACGCCGGCTCCCCGTGCCGCCCGGGTCCCGCCCGATCGGTGGCCGGCTGAAGGTGTCGCTCTTCAGCGTCCTGGCGCCCTACCTGCCGGAGGCCCGCGTGCTGGATCTCTGTGCCGGTGCCGGCGGGATGGGGCTGGAGGCCCTCTCCCGTGGGGCCGCCGAGGTGGTCCTGGTGGACAAGGATCCCCGCATCTGCCAGGGCCTGCGGGCCTGGCTGCGGGAGGCCGACCCCGAGGGGGGCGGGACGGTCCGGCGCGGGGACGTGCTGACCGGGACCCTGCCCGAGGGGCCCTTCGACATGATCCTGCTGGATCCGCCCTACCCGCTCTGGGAGCCGGAGAGCACCCTGCGGATGCTGGGCCGGGCCGTGGCGCGGCTGGCGCCGGAGGGCCTCCTGGTGTGCAAGGTGCCCGCAAAAATGGACCTGCCGGAGGATCCGCGCTGGCGGCTGATTCGCCGCACGGCCGTAGCTTCTGCGGCCTACGCCCTGTTGACCCCTACGGGAGACGAAGGTCGGGAGCCCGAATCGCGGCATGGGGATCAAGCGGAGGGCCGGGGTGGCCGAATTGACAAGTGACGGGGCTCGCAAGCGAGCGGACCTCGAACTGCGTAGGATGAACGCCGTGCTGCCCACCTCGAAGACACCCCGGAGCGCTGCCCCCGAGGCCAAGTCGGGGCAGATCCACGTGGCGTCCGTGGCTTCGGCCAAGCCGGCGCCCGAGGCCCAGAGCCCGCGGGACCCCCTGGAGCCGATCGGCCCGGAGCGCCTGCGCGCGCTGCGCGAGGCCATCCGCAACGGGACCTATCCCTCCGACGAGCATGTCCTGGGTGGCCTCGAGCGCATGTTCTCCCGCGACTGAGTTGCCTTGCTCTCGGCGAAGCCGAGAGCAAGACCGACGCCCTCACGCTGCGCGTGATGGCGCCTCAACTCAGTATCGACAGGGGGGCGGAGCCCCCCTCGGGCGATGCACCTGGGATGACTCCGTCATCCCCACGGTGCCGCCCTCTACCCCCCTTGTGGGTTGAGTGCTGGTACGTCCGCTGAGGGTGACCCCTGTGACGGGGCAGAACGAGTCGACACGTCGAGCCAGGCAAGCACGGTCCTCGTAGGGGCGGCCCAGCAAGGTGCGCAGCACCGCGCGTGTGTCCGCCCCCGAACCACCCTGTGCAGGCCCCGCCCCGGACCGCCCCTACGAAGGCAACGACCGGAAGACGCACGCGGGTCCCCGTAGGGGCGGTCCAGGCGTCGCTGCGACGCCGTGTGTCCGCCCGCGTCGAGGGGAGGCGTACGACCCTCGGGGGCGCGATCGCCAAGGACTGTGCGCATGGAGAGGGCGCCAAGGAGGCGGCCTGGGGGAGCCGGACCTTCATGGAGTGCGAATGGAGCGCTGGCGTCTGGGTCCTGTTGGGGTTGAATGGGAGCCGAGGGAGAGCGCATGACCCGAGTCCGTACCGCCATCGCCGCCGCCGTCCTGGTGGCGCTCTGCCTGTCTGCCGTTCCCGCCCACGCGGGCGACGGCTGGTGGGGGGGGCTCGACGAAGGCGAGGCCGTCTCACTCACCAACGTCCTCCGCCAGCCGCAGGAGTTCCGCGGCCGCACGCTCACGTTCTACTGCGTCCTCTACACCGCGGCCGGTGACTACAAGTACTACCCGCCCAACACGGCGTTCACCGAGTCCAACTTCATCAACTTCTCCGCATGGGCCGACGGCACCGCCGTGTGGGAGAAGGAAGCCTTCGTCGACAACTTCCCGTTCCTCTACCTGCGGCGCACGAACAGCCAGCGCGACGAGCTCGTCCGCATGCCGCGCTTCACGCGCCTGGAGTGCACCGGGCGCATCCGCGACATCGTGCGCGGCCGCCCCGCCATCGAGGTCTTCTCGTTTCGCGAGACAGGCCATCGCCTCGGCAAGCCCATCGTGGACAGCATCCTCTGGGGCATGAACTACGCGAAGCACGGCACGCGCGACGGCTACCAGAACGCCGCGCGGCGCTTCAAGGAGGCCCTGCAGCCGGACCTCCCGCCCGTGTATGCGATCGTCGTGCGCAAGTACCTCGCCGACTCCCTGCGCGCCCTGGGCAACGACGCCGAGGCCGACATGTACGAGCGTGGCGAGACGGTCGGCACGCCGCCGCTGCCGCGCGGCGATCCCGGCAACGCGCCCGGCATGCCCATGGGCCCCGGCGAGGAGTTCCCCGACGCGTTCCCGCAGCCGCCCTCGCCCGACGGCAGCGCGGACCTGCCCGCCGCGCCGCTCGGCACCGCCAGCGGCTTGCCCGACGGCCCGCCCGCGGGCGACAGCGGCTTCCCGGCCGCCCTGCCCAAGGGCCTGCCGGCCCCGCCGGCCAACCCGTTCCTCAGCGACGACCTGCCCGGCAAGGCGGTCGAAGGGGGGCGTGGCTCGCTCAACAAGACGCCCGAGAGCGAGCTCCCCGGGCGTGGGCCCGCGAGCCGGGCCGCACCGGGCCGCAGCGGTCGCGCACCGGCGGGCAAGCCCGTCAGTGGCATTCCGCCCAAGCGCCGCCCGCGTCTCTCCGGCGTGAAGTAACCCCGCGCCACGCGCGCCGGCGGCACGACGGTGTGTCCACCCACGAACCACCCGGGGCCGGATACAACACACCCATGCCCGCCGCCCTTCCGCCCCTGGTGCTCCGCCCGCACT
>JARGNS010000389.1:1287-4034 GCA_029213105.1 Planctomycetota bacterium | reverse complement strand
GGTCGAGGCCGGCGAGAAGCTCGGGTTCCTGCCCGGGGACTTCCACGCCAAGATCAACCCGTACCTGCGGCCGCTCTACGACGCCCTCGGGGACCTCATCCCCTGGGGTGAGGTGCAGCGCTACATGGATGCCGACGTCATCGAGATCGTGCCGCTGGCCTACATGCGCGGGCGCACGCTCAAGGACGCGTTCATCATCCTGGACGAGGCGCAGAACACGACCCCCGCGCAGATGAAGATGTTCCTGACCCGTCTCGGCGACGGCTCCAAGGCCGTCATCAACGGCGACGCCACGCAGCTCGACCTGCCGGACGGCAGCCGCTCGGGCCTCATCGAGAGCACGCGCATCCTCGCTGGCGTGCCGGGCCTCAAGGTCATCTCGTTCGGTCCCCAGGACATCCAGCGCCACCCCCTCGTCCAGCGCATCGTCGACGCCTACGACCGCGAGGACGATCGCCAGGAGGGCCGGCAGGACGCATGAGCGCTTCCGTCGAGGTCTCGGTCCACGACACCCGCGTGCCCGGCGGCCGGCGCCGCCTGGAGGCGGACCTGCGCCGGCTGGGTGACTACGTGGCGCGGCGGGCGGCCCGCCCCGTCGAGCTCTCGTTCGCGATCCTGGACGACGAGCGTATGCAGACGGTCAATCGCGAGACCCTGGCGCACGACTATCCGACGGACGTCCTGTCCTTCCCCATGGCGAGCGAGCCCGTGCTGATGGGGGAGGTCCTGCTGTCGGCCGACACGGCACGCCGGGAAGCGGCCGAGCGCGGCCATCCCGCGTACCATGAGTTGCTCCTGTACGCCGTGCACGGCGTCCTGCACCTGCTGGGGTACGACGATCACGACCCCACGGCGCGGCGACGGATGCGGCGGGCAGAGCGGGCAGCCCTGGCTGCCCTGGATGTGCCGCCCGTCTTCGGTCGGGGGCGCTGACCTGGGGGCCCGTGTTCGCACGGGCCGCAACCACGCGAAGGAGAGCCGGTGTCCGACTTCAAGATCCAGCGCATGCTCGAGAAGGGCCTCGCCACGCAGGCCCAGGTCGATGAAGCCACCGAGATCAGCAGCAAGCTGACCGAGATGGGCATGCAGGCACGCAGCGTCGCCGAGGTGCTCTGCGAGAAGGGCATCATCACGTCCGAGCAACTCGAGGACCTGCGCCGCGAGGAGCGTCGCAGCGAGGGGCGCGAGCAGATCGCCGGCTACCGCCTGGACCAGAAGCTCGGCGAGGGCGCGATGGGGTCCGTCTACAAGGCGCGTCAGCTCTCGCTGGACCGCGACGTGGCCATCAAGGTCCTGGCGCCCCACCTGAGCGAGGATGACAGCTACGTGAAGCGCTTCGTGACGGAGGCCAAGGCCGTCGCCCGGCTGAACCACACGAACATCATCAGCGGCATCGACGTCGGCGAGGCCGGCGGCGTGAAGTACCTCGTCATGGAGTACGCCGACGGTCAGACCGTCGCCTCCCTGCTCACGCGTGGGGGCTCCATGGACGAAGAGCGCGTCCTGGGCATCGGTCTCATGATGGCGCGTGCGCTCGATCACGCGCACCGCAACAACCTCGTTCACCGCGACGTCAAGCCGGACAACATCATCCTCACCAAGGATGGCGTCGCGAAGCTGTGCGATCTCGGCCTCGCCAAGATGGAGACCCACGAGGGCGACGAGCCCGCGCGCATGGGGACGGCGGCCTACATCAGCCCCGAGCAGGCCCGCGGCGAGCACGACCTCACGGAGCGCGCCGACCTCTACAGCCTCGGCTGCACGCTCTTCCACATGCTGACGGGCCGCGAGCCCTTCGAGGGGGCGGACGCTTCTGCCGTCCTGGCGATGCACCTCACGGAGCCCGCGCCGTCCGTGCGCACGTTCGATGGCTCGGTCAGCGAGCGCACGGACCTGCTCGTCCAGACGCTCATGGCCAAGGACGCCAGTGACCGCATCGGCAGCGCCAAGGAACTCATCGGGATCCTCGAGGACGCCGTCAAGGAGCTGAAGGCCGCGCGTGGCAAGGCCGCGCCGGTGGGGGCGCCCGCCGCCCGATCGAAGCCCGCCTCCTCGGCAGCCCCCAAGGGCAGCGACGCCCCCTCGGGCCCCGCGCCCTTGCGCCGCCGCCGACGCCGTCGCTAGGGCCGCGCCCACGCGCCCACGCGCCCACGAAGCGACGCGCCTGCGAAGCCATGCGCCTGCGAAGCCATGCGCCTGCGAAGCCATGCGCCTGCGAAGCCATGCGCCGCAGCCCGGTTCTGTCATGCGCCTGTATCCGCATTGCGGTGTAGCCGATGCGTCCACGGGGTTTTATCGGTTGCGCCGATGGCTCGCGTGATTGCCCGTGGGGCCTCCCGGACGTACCGCTTGGCGGGTTCGGGGCAGGCGCGGATAGTCGTCGGTTCGGAGGGACGCAGGTGCGCCCCTCCGCCTTCACCTAGGAGGCTCTCGTCCCACGAGACCCTGCACCGGACGCGCTGCGGGGGGGATCGAGGCCAATGGAGACAACGATGAACACCCGTATCCTCATGATCGTCGCCGCCCTCGCGGTGGGCGTTGCCCTGTTCGCTGGCTGCAACAGCTGCTGCGAGCCGAACCCCTGCGACCCGTGCGCACCGAACCCCTGCGACGAGCCCAACCCCTGCGACCCCTGCGACCCGTGTGCAGCGGGCAACGCTGGTGCAGCGGCACCGGCAGCAGCCCCGGCCGGTGCCGGCGCTGGCTGCGGCGCTGGCGGCAAGTCCTGCGGCTAGGCTCTGCATCGG
>JARGNS010000389.1:0-1277 GCA_029213105.1 Planctomycetota bacterium | reverse complement strand
TGGCCTGGCAGCGATCCTGACGGCGAGGGAGGGGCATGGTCGATCCGCAGCGCTGCATGCGGCTGAACGAGCGCCGCCAGGCGGAGGGGGCCGCCGCGCTGTCCGAGGAACACGTGCGCCGCGGCCCGGGGGTGCTCGCCTTCTCGGCCGGTACGCCCTGGCTTTGCAAGGCCGTGGGCCTCGATCTGGATGCGCCCCTCGACGACGAGGCGGTGCGTGAGGTGGTCGCCTACTACCGCGCGCGCCGCGTGCCGCCGGTCGTCGAGCTCAGCGCCTACAGCGCGGAGGGCACCTTCGCGGCGCTGGCACGGGCCGGGTTCGTGCTCGTGGAGACCGAGCACGTGCTGGCCTGCACGCCCCACACGCCGTCCGTCCAGCTGCCTCCCGGGGTCCAGCTGGCCCGGCTCGATGGGGCGGACGACGAGGCGGTCCGCGAACACGCGGCGGTGGTGACGTGCGGGTTCCTGCCCGGTGGGGAGCGCGCGCCGGAGCCCATGCTCGCCGTGGCCGTGCGCGCCCTGCGTCAGCCCGATACGATCGGCCTCTTCGCGCGCCTGGCAGACGGAACCCCCGTGGGCGCGTCGAGCATGGAGATCCGCGCGGTCGACCTCGGGGACGGCTCGCCGCCGGTGCGCGCACTGGCGCTCTTCGGCACGACCGTGGTGCCCGAGGCTCGATGTCAGGGCATCCAGCAGGCGTTCATCGCCGAGCGGTTGCGCCTGGGGGCAGAAGCCGGGTGCGCGCTGGCGCTCGTCGAGAGCAAGCCGGGCATCCCGACGGAGCGCAACGCGGCGCGCCTGGGCTTCGCCCCGAGCTACACGCGCTTGGTGCTACGCGCGCCGGCTTGAGCACCGCACCTCGGCGGGGGACGCAGGTCGGGCTGGGCAGGTCGAGGGCGAGGTGGCACCACAAGCGCTGCGAGCGGCGCCGCCGCGTGGCTACGCGTTGGCGTCCGCGTCCGGCTTCCACGTGCGCTTGACGGGCTTCTGGACGAGGCCGCGGCGCAGGAACTTGGCGGCGACCTTGACGCGGACGACGCGGCCATCGACGACGGCCCGTACGCGCTGGATGTTGGGCTTGAAGCGACGGAGCGTCTTGCCCGTCGTCTTCTTGCCGACGCCGCCCTTGGACTTGGCGAGACCGCGCGTCGTGTACGTACGGCCGGAACGGGTCTTCTTGCCGCTGATACTGCAGACACGGGGCATGGCAATCGTCCTCTTCGGAGGGGGCTGGCTCGGAGAGCCTCTCGGGCCGGAGGGGGGCGCCACGGTTGGCGC
>JARGNS010000388.1 GCA_029213105.1 Planctomycetota bacterium | reverse complement strand
CGACGGCGAGTGCGGCGAAGCGCTTGAGCAGGTTGCGGCGGTCGAGGGCGGGGGCCGTCTCGTCGCGGGGGGTGGCGGCGGGGGGGTGGGTGTGGTCGGCGGACATGGGGGACTCTCCGGAGGGGGGGCGGCCGCTGTGTCGCGACCGAGGCCCAGGATACGGACGACGGCGCACGCGGGATGGCCAGGTCTGAAGTACGCCCTACGCAACTGCGGGGCCGGATCCGCCCGGGGACCCGCCTTCGGGGCAGAATCGCGGCGAAGCCCGATTTGGCGGGCCCGCTTCCAAGGGGACGACACGCCGAGCCAAGGCGCCCCTCGACAAAACTGCCGCGACGTTCGACGATTTCGTCGAGCCCGCGCGGGTGGCCATCTGCCCCGCGCCGACCCCGGAGCCTGCGTGCCCCAAGCCCCGACCTCTCCGACCGCTCTCCTGGCCTGGCTCACGGTGCAGGGCGGCCGCCTGGAGGGGGTGGCGGCCCAGCCGATCGCCGGCATGGGCAGCGGGCTGGTCACGAGGGAGTCGAAGGCCCTCGGCGACCCGCTGCTCTTCGTGCCGCGGGACGTATGGGTCACGCGCAAGACGAACCACACGGGGTGGTCGCCCCTCGTCCACCGCGTGCCGGAGGAACGCCTCGCTCACAGCATGTCGCGTCTCGGGCTGCTCCTGGCGCTCGAGCAGGCCACGGGCGGCTCGTGGTTCCGGCCCTACCTGGATGCTCTCGGCGAGCCGACGGTGCCCTACCGCCTCGAGCCCGGGGAGCGTGCGGCGGTTCAGGGGCTGACGCTCGGCACGTGGATCGACGAGCAGACCGCGGCCTTCCGGACGGAGGCAGGCGCTCTCGGGGCGTGGCTGGCCGCGGAGGCCCCCGAGGCACCGGCGCTCTCGCCGGGCGCGTGGGAGTGGGCCCTGGGGCACGTCATGCAGCGGACCTTCTCCGTCGATCACGAGGGGGAGGAGGTCTGGGTGCTCGTGCCCGGCATGGATCTCTGCAACCACGCCGACGAGCCCAACGCGCGCTACTTCGCCGAAGAGGATGGCTGGTATCTGGAAGCGGCGCGCCCGCTCGCTCCCGGCGAGCAGATCACGATTCGCTACGGACGGGTCAAGACTTCCGCCGACCTGCTCCTGTACTACGGCTTCGTCACGCCCGAGAACCCGAATGACCGGCTGCACCTGGAACTCGTGCTCTCGGAGGACGATCCGGACCGGGCGGCGAAGGAGGCCGCTGTCGAGGTGCTGGGCTTGCGCACGGAGACCCTGGTCGACCAGACGGGCATGTTGCCGTCGGTGTTCTTGCACGCTGCCGTGCTGTTCGGACTCGACCCCGCCGCCTTCCACGCGGCGGAGCCGGACGTGACGGACCCCGCGCGAGCCGTGCGTGCGCTCGCGGGTGTGCGTACGGCCGTCAAGGACGCGCTGGCCGCATTCCCTACCGGTCTCGCGGAGGACCGTGCTCTCCAGGCGGCCAGCACCGGCAGCGGATGGCTGCCGGCGATCCTGCAGTACCGCATCAATGCGAAGCAGCGCCACCTGGATGTGATCGCCGGGCTGGAGGCACGCATCGCCGAGATCGAGCGCACAGGCTGGCATCCGTCCGACGTGGTGCCGGAGGACCCCGATGGCCGCCACGGCATTGCGACCGTGCGCGTCGCCTGCGGTCATGCCTGAGGCCTCCCCCGGCCGGCCGCGCCTGTCGGCTTGCCGGGCGTGCCTCCACGCCCTGTTCGCGCAGCCCCGGCGGGAGGGGCCGAGGGGCGCCGGACGAGAAAATCGGCGAACCGGGTCACAGGATCGCGGCTCGTGCGTACCCGGGGGTGCGCTGAAGCGGTCACTCTCCTAGACCGCGACTGTACCCCAGTGGAAATGTGTACCCCCGAGGGGCGGTCGGGCCCCTACTCGACCGCCCCTCATCTCCGTCGGGAGGTGAGGGGCTGCGGGCCTTGAGGCTGCCGAGTGGGCAGGGCCAGATGCAGGCCGCGCGAGATTCAGGCCGTGCGAGATGCAGGCCGTGCCAAGGGGCATGGGGACGGCGCGGGCGCGTGCCCGGGGAGGCTTACCCGACCTGGCAGCGCGTGCCGACCTGCTGGGGCGGCGTGCTGCTGTCGTACACCATCACGTAGATGTCGGTGCCGGGCGGCGTGCTCGCGGGCACGTCGACGTCGCAGGTCGGACTCTGCGGGTGCAGCGTGATCCCCGGCGGGTTGGGCGGCGCGGGCTGGGCGACGAAGGTGTAGGGCGGGATGCCGCCCGTCACGGCGATCGTGTAGCTCGCGCCCGGCTGGACGGGGTTGGGCTGCACGGTGGCGCGCACGGTGCCGGTCGTGGAAGGAGTACGAGCAGGACGCGAAGGGGTATGGCTCATGGTGGCCCCATCGACCACACAAGGCTCCTCTCCTTAGCGAGTTCCCATCTTGCGCCACCCCGAGCTGCGTGCGCCCCGAGGCGGTGCCTACTCCGACCTGGCTTCGAGCGCGGTGCGCGTGGCCTTGAGGAGGCCTTGGATCTGCGGATCCGGATGAGGCTCGAAGCGCGCGAGGCGGCGAGCATCCCGGGCGCTGCCGTGCCGCGCGTAGAGGGCCAAGGACTCGGTTGCCCGGGCCCTGTCCCCCGCACGGAGATCCCAGCCCACCACGGACCACAGCAGGAGGCGCCGCGACTCGGCATCCAGCCCGGCCTGCCGAGCCAGGACGGCCGCACGTAGCGCCGTGAGATCCAGCTCGCTCACCAGCTGGCAGGCGACCTGGAGACCGGGGCCGGTACCGGAGCGAATCGCAGCCGGGAGGAGCGCCCGGGCCGGGGCGGCGTCGCCACGGCGTGCGAGCAGTCGCGCGTAGGCGACCTTCGTCTCCAGATCCTCCACGCCCGCATCGAAGCGTGCGCGAGCCACGGCCACGATGCCGTCCGCACCTCGCAGGACCGAGAGCAGCATGCGCTCGACGGGCGGGTCATCCACCGACGCCAGGTACGCCAGGAGCTCGGCTTCACCCGCCGCGCCGAGGCGCTCGTGGATCGTGCCGACCAGCGTCGTGCGGACCTGGGCGTCCGGGTCCTCGCGCATCACGCGCCAGGCGACGTCGCCGGGTACGTAGTCTTCGAGGTCCTTCAGTGCGATGGCGGCGCCCATGCGGATGGCGTGGTCGTCATGCTCGAGGAAGGGCGTGACGGCCGAGGCGGACAGGCTCTCCTGGCCCGTGGCCGCCAGCATGAACGCGGTGGAGAGCACCGTGCGAACGGTGGCGAGGTGGCGGAGCTCCAGGGCCTCGGCGACCACGCGGCCGGAGTCACCCACACTCGCGACGAGGAGGGGAGACTCGAGATCCTCGCGGCGCTCGAGCAGCATGCGCGCCAGCGTGCCGGGCGGGATCGGCACCGCGGAGTAGCCGAGGGCGTCGACGGCCACGCGGTGCACGAAGCTCGAGGGGTGGTCCAGGGCCGCCAGGTACTCCGCGCGGGCTGCGGCATCGTGCTTGAGGTACGCGCCGTCGTTGTCGGTGCTGTCGGCGGGATCGTGGAAGACGCGCGCGTAGAGGTCCATGCCGTAGGTGACGGCGTCGGCGGTCTCCATGCGGGGGCGCGGTGCGGCGTCCGGTCGGGCCGCCCACCAGCCGACCGCGAGCAGCACGACGCAGGCGGCCCCGGCGCCGAGGAGGCGGTTGCGACGCTGTCTGCGGAACGTGCCCATGGCGGCACGGATGGCGTCCGGGGCCGGGCGCCCGGGAGCAAGTTCGCCAGGCGGAGACCAGGCACGCTCGAGGCTGGCCTCGAACTCGGGATCGTCGGCGGGGTGGTGCGGGGCGCGGCTCCCGAGCTCGGGTCCTCCTGGGAGGCAAGGTGCGGGGGGACGGCCGCGGGGGTTGGCGAGCTCGATCTCGAGCTTGGCCACACGGGCGCGCAGAGCTTCGAGCTCGGGTTGGAGGTCAGGCGGCTCTTGGAGCGAGCGGGCGAAGAGCTCGACGGGGACTTGGCTGCTCTGCTCGCGAGCGCGGAGCGCGCTCAGCTCGAGGGCCTGATTGGTGACCTTGGCCTCGAGGGCGTCAACTCGACCGCCTACGCAGCCTGAGGTCGCGGCG
>JARGNS010000387.1 GCA_029213105.1 Planctomycetota bacterium | reverse complement strand
TGATCGGAACCACGATCGTCTATCTGGACGGCAACGCGTACTACAGCCCGGAGTTTCCGCGTGGCGGGCTCGCGGCGACGTTCTCGATCGACGTGACCCACCTCAATCTGAGTGCCAGCGTTCAGTTCATCGTGACGGTGCAGCACAAGAACCACGACGACACGACCTGGTCGAACCTCGGCGTGTTCGACGCGGTGACGTCGGTGGACGTGGACTCCAAGGACCTCACGGGTGTCAAGGAGCAGGTGCGGTTCATGTACTCCTTCGTCAACGGCTCACCTGCCGCGACGGACGCAGCGCACTTCCTCATGATGGCGCCCAGCTGGCGGCCGTACTAGGCGCTGTGCGTCCCGGTCTCGTGCGATAAGACGAATAGGAGTGAGACCATGGGTGACTGCTGTGAGCGCAAGCCTTCGTCGCCGCGCTGCGACGCGTTCGATTCCCCGCCGACTGCGGTCACAGCGGAGGAAGTCCTGGCTGCGCGCTGGGGGGCGCTGGTTGCCTCCACCCGACCGCAGTCGGGGTTCTCGTGGCTCGCCACGGTGGCGGACATAGCGGGGCGCGGTGCTCGCGGTTCACGAGGGATGTCGACCGCGCTCCGCTCCGCCCAAGTTGCGCTGTCGTCCGACCCGATCGCAAGCGCGTCGATGTCCACCACCGGGTGCTTCCAGGGTGATGGATGCGCACCTTTCGACGACGAGGATGACCCCGTGCCCAAGAAGGACGACGAAGAAGAGAAGGACGACGAAGAAGAGAAGGGCGGCGGGAAGGGTGCGGGGGGCGACGATGAAGATCCGTTGAACCCGGAGGCCGCGAAAGAGCGCGAAAAGCCAGACCCCGAGACGACGGAGCGGCGAGCTACGAAGTGTTGCAAGGTGCATCAGGTCGTCCCGAGCTACGCAGTCGTGCCTGGTGGAAACCCGACGACTCGGCCGCGGCGGGTGGGCAGCACGCGCATCCCCAAGGGCATGTTCATCGCGATACTGAAGACGGAGGTCTCAATGTCGTGGCACGCTCACGCGAAGGAGTTGCCGTGCACCATGACCTGGGAGGAGCGCTCGGACGTGAGCTACCCCGGCAACGCTGGCGACGGGAAGTGGCATCAAGCTCCGCCGGGGACAGACCAGGTCGTGCAGTGGGGCGCGATGCTCAAGACCAGCCGCAAGACCGGTTCAGCGAAACCGAGTGTCCCGCCGATGCCTAGCGGCAAACCGGACTTCATCCGTGACACGCCTGGCTACAAGCCGAGCGGCGCGAAGCCGAGTCGGAGTCTTGAGGGGAAGGTGACTTTCAGGAGTGGCTGCCCGGACGGCCCGACGATCGTGCTTGAGTTCACGCACGCGGTCACCTCGAAGAAGGGGGCCGGTGGGGCACAGTCTGGCACCACCACGGTGTACCAGCCTGGCGCGAAGGGTGCGGACGGGAAGGCGCTGCCCAAGCCGAAGCCGGTCAAGAGGTTCTGATGCGGATCGTCGGCGTGCTCGCCTTAGTCGGCTTGGCCTCCTGCTCCACTCCTTGCGCCAACGGAGATCGCCCCCTGAGCGGCCGTATCTCCCAGGGGAGCGTCCTCGTCGTGCGGACACGCAAGACCGACGTGATTGCCCTGGCCCTCTACGGGGGCGCGCTCGAGAGCCGAGGTGTCGATGCGGCGATTTCAAGCGCCTTCGGATGGGACTTCATCGTCGGGCGGAGCTCCGAGCAGAGAGCCCGTGAGGCCATCGCGGACGTAGAGGCGCGCAGCAGTTGCATTCCACGCCCCCTCGACGGCCGTTGGACGTCCCCGCCGCCGTTTGGCGTGGACTCCCGGGCCCTGCAGGAAGGAACGGCCGCGCCCGTGATCAGGGCGATGCTCGCGAGACTGCGCGATGCCAAAGGGGAGGGGGAGCTGACGCCGCTGGATGTCACACGGGTCGGCTACGTGGAGTGCACGATCGGAGGGGGGGCCCCAGCCGCGGAGGTGTGGATCTGGTCGAGCAACGATGCGGTCCCGCTCTCCGTGTTCCAGATCCTCCCTGACTCGGCGGGCGGCGAGCAACGGTACGCCTGCAATGTCTACGCGCGCTACCTCGAGCGCTAGGCTGCAGGCCGCCGTCAGCCAATCCGTCAGCCGACTTGCATTCTGGCTGACGAAAGCGCATTGAAGGCGCAGGCGTTGCGCCGAGTCGTCGGTCAAGCAGCGCTCGACGAATGCGCCCGAGAGGGCGGTTCGACGATGGTGGGCGTAACAGGACCTGAACCTCGCGGAGGCGCGTCAGCGCCGGAGCCAGCAGACACGCCCTCCTGGAGGGCACAGGTTCAAGTCCTACCGGCTTGGCCTCAACTCGCGGGGGATTTCACGAGGAGCGCTCGCTGGCTGGGCGGATGGTGGGTGACACGGTCTCTGAGGTGCTGCACTTGAACCTCGCGGAGGCGCGTCAGCGCCGGAGCCAGCAGACACGCCCTCCTGGAGGGCACAGGTTCAAGTCCTACCGGCTTGGCCTCAACTCGCGGGGGATTTCACGAGGAGCGCTCGCTGGCTGGGCGGATGGTGGGTGTAACAGGACTTGAACCTGTGACCTCCTGCGTGTGAAGCAGGCGCTCTAGCCAGCTGAGCTATACACCCCATCGATCCGATCGTTGCGTGCCCGGCAGAGCCGGACGCGCAGCGGCGGAGACTAGCATCGGGTCCGGCGGCCCTCAAGGGAAGGCAGGCAGCCTTCGCCGCGGACCGGAGTAGGCTGGTTCGACCCGCAGATCCCAGGGAATCCGCCCCCGTGCGCCGTCGCGTCGTCCCCATCCTCGCCGTTCTCGCGCTCCTCCTCGCCGTGCTCATGTTCGGCGAGGTGCTCCAGGGCTGCCTGCCCACCAAGCCGCCGCCCCCGGCCGAGGACGCCACTGGCGTGCCGCGCATCGTGGTGCTCGTCTTCGATGGCGGCGATTACACCATCTTGCGGGAGTACATCGACGCAGGTGCCCTGCCCCACATGGGACGCCTCGCCGCAGGCGACGGCTTTCGCCCGCTGCTCAGCGAGATCCCGCCCGAGTCGCCCGTCGCGCTCGCCAGCATGCTCTGTGGCGTCAATCCGGGGCGCACGCGCATCTTCGACTTCGTCCAGCGCGGCCCGCGCAATCGTCCCATCAACGGCATGACCGACATCAAGCGCGCGCGCTTCATCGGCCGCATGCCGCTGCGCAAGCCGGTCGTCACCTCGCGACTCGCATTCCCGACGTTCACCGACCGTGTCTGGGAAGCCGGCTACTCCGTGCTCTCCCTGCGGCAGCCGATGCTCTTCCCCGTGCCCGAGCGCCCCGGCGCGCGCATGACCTCCGGCCTCGGCACGCCCGACTTGGCCGGCTCCGCGGGCTTCTATACGATCTACTCCAGCCGGCTGCGTACCGAGGAGGGCTACACCATCTTCGGTGGCTACCGCATGCCGCTCACCGGAGGCCAAGACGCCCAGGTCTACGAGACGCGCCTGCTGGGGCCGCAGGACCCGACGCTGGGCCCCGCCGTCGGGGGCGGGAACCAACGGGCCTCGGTGCCGCTGCGCCTCGAGCGCGCGACCCAGGACGGCGTGGCAGGCGTACGCATCCACGTGCAGGGGGTCAGCGAGTTCGTGGCGCCGAAGGAGCGCTCGGGCTTCTTCTCGGTCCGCTTCCCGCTCAACACGGCTCCCGTGTCCAAGCAGATCGCGGGCGTACTGCGCTTCGAGGTGCTCGGCCTCGATCCCCTCGAGGTCATGGCGGATGCCGTGCAACAGGATCCGCGCGACTCCATGTTCTCGATGAGCACCCCGCGCAAGCTGGCAGAAGAACACTGGGAGATCGACGGCCCGTACGAGACGACGGGCTGGCAGGAGCAGACCTTCGCCCTCAATGACCGCGTGCAGAGCGACGCGGGCTTCCTGCGCGACATGCTCCAGGACGTCGACCGTGGTGAGGTCACCCTGCTGCGTGAGATGAAGCGCGTACGCGAGGGGCACGACGTCACGCCTCGGCTCGTGTTCTACGCGTTCACCGCCACGGACCGCGCGAGTCACGGGTTCTTCCGCTACCGCGACACGCAACACCCGGCGCCTGACCCCAAGGCGCAACCGGCCGGGCAGGACCCGATCCTGAC
>JARGNS010000386.1 GCA_029213105.1 Planctomycetota bacterium | reverse complement strand
GCTACGACGTGATCCTCGGACCGACCCACGGCTCGCCGCTGCAGATCGTCCTGAACACCATGTTCCACGTAGGCGACACCGGGGGCACCATCCCCTGGAGCGCCTACGAAGAGGCCAAGCTCGACGGCCAGGTGAAGTACGCCGTCCCCTACGCCGTCGGTGACATGTACCGCGGCCATCACGTGGTCGGCACCACCTCGACGCTGTTCAAGGCCTTGAGTGACGGCGAGGGCGTCACCCTGGGTGAGGACGTTCGCGGGCGCGTCTTCCGCGACGCCGGCCCCGACGACAAGGGCGAGACCCTGCCCTGGGAAGCCGTCGTCGGCAGCATGTGCGCTGCCAAGACCGGGCTGGTACGCGGCACGACCTTCCGCGTCACCCACGGCGTCGGCACGGTCGAGCACGGTGAGACCTGGACGGTCGTGGGCATCCTGCGGCCGACCGGCACACCGGCGGACCGGGCGATCTTCATCCCCATCGAGACCTTCTACGAGGTCGGCGACCACGAGAAGGGCGCCGAGTACCAGGCCGAGCGCAAGGAAGAGCGCAAGGCGGAGATGGACAAGGCGCGCCAGGATGCGGCGGCCAAGAAGGCGGCCGAGGAGAAGGACCACGGGCATAGCCATGACGGCGACGACCCCCATGGCGAGGACGAGGAGGGTGAGGACCACGGCCACAGCCACGACGGCGACGACCCGCACGGCGACGACGAGGGGGACCACGGCCACGAGCATGGCACCAAGGAGGAGCTCGGCCTCTCGGCCATCGGCGTCCGCCTGAAGAGCCCGATCCTGCGCCTGCGCTACCGCGCCGACATCCGGGCCGCGCGCGGCCCCGTGCAGGCGGTCGTCCCCCAGGACCAGATCCGCGAGCTGTTTGCGATCATCAGTCCTCTGGGACGTCTGCTCACCTGGATCGTGGTGATGATGATCATCGTGGCCGGCATCGGCACGATGGTCAGCCTCTACAACACCATCCAGGGCCGCCGGCGCGAGATTGCCATCCTCCGTGCCGTGGGTGCGCGTCCCCACGACATCTTCCGCATCATCGTGAGCGAGGCGCTCCTGCTGTGCCTGCTTGGCGGTATCGCGGGCATCCTGCTTGGACACGCCACGGTGATCCTCATCAGTCCCTACCTCCTGACGGAAGCAGGCGTGTTCGTCTCGGCGGGCTTCGGCATGCTCGACGTCATGATCCTGCTGGTCCTCCTGGGCTTCGGCGTGTTGATCGGGCTCGTCCCGGCCCTGCAGGGACTCCGCACCCCGGTCGCGGCGAACCTGCATCCGACGGAGTAGGGCGCGATGCCGCGGCGCACGCTCGACCTGCTGTTGATCGTCGTCGTGGGCGTTGTGCTGCTCGGCACCGTCTACGCCGGAACGCGCGAGAACGATCGTTCGGCCGCCCCCGAGGACCGGGTGCGCGTGGCCAACCCGCACGGCACCCTGACCGCAGCAGGGCGCGATGCGCGCCGCGGTGTGGACCCGTTCAACCCGCCGGGCCTCCCCTCCGGGACGACCATCGACCCCGAGACGGGGCTGCTCCGCGGACTCGACCTCGAGGCGTCCGAGGGCGTCCTGACTCCTGGCTGGCTCGAACTGGCCGAGGGCAACAAGGCGCTGCGCGCCGAGGACCTCCCTGCCGCCGTCCGGGCCCTGGACGGTCAGCCTGTGGTGCTCGCCGGATTCATGATGGCGCTGTACGCGATGCGCAACATCCGCGAGTTCGCCCTGGTGGGCAGCCATACCAAGTGCTGCTTCGGCATCCCGCCCGGCGTCGGGGACCAGGTCGTCGTGCAGCTGCCCCGCGAGGAACCCGGCATCGATCTCACCCTGGCACCCTTGCGCGTCGAGGGGATCTTCCGCATCCGCCCCCAGCACCTCTACCGTGACGGCAGCGGGCCGCTCATCTGGCTCTACGAGGTCGTCGACGCCCGCGCCGTGCCCTATGGTGGCTAGGGTCGCCTCGGAGCCCCCATGCGTACCTTCGACATCCTCTTCCTGGTCGCCCTCGGCCTGGTCGCACTGATCTTGTGGTTCGAGGGCAGTGAGCACGCGGCCGGCGCGGCGACGCCCACCGCACGGGAAGCCGGCATCATGGCCACCGGGGGTTCGTTCGCCTTGCCGCAACTCGACCTGCCGCCGGGCCTGCGGGTCGACCCCGCCACCGGACTGCTCATGGGCATCACCCTGCCCACGATCGAGGGCGTCGACGGCCTGTCGTGGGAGTTGCTGCGCACCTACGAGTACCGTCCCGGCCTCGAGGGGATGCCGAGCGACATCCAGAAGCTCGACGGCAAGAAGGTCGTGATGATCGGCTTCCTGATGACGCTGTTCCAGTACGACGACATCAAGGACTTCCACCTCGTCGCCAGCCACTGGTCGTGCTGCTACGGCGTGCCGCCCGGTCTCGACGGCGCCGTACGCGTGACGCTGGGCGCGGGGCAGGAAGGGCTCCCCAACACCATCAAGCCCATTCGTGTCGTCGGCACCCTGCGCGTGAAGGAAGTGAAGGAGGAGGAGTCCGACATCGTCTGGGCGATCTACTCCATGGACGACGCCGAGGCGATCATCCTCGACTACTAGCGGGCGCTTGGCGCGCGGGGCACGGCCACCGCGGCTCCCCCGGCGAGCGGTGGCTCCCGGGGCGTTCCCCAAAACGAAGAGCGGCCGGCTCCGAGGAGCCGGCCGTCTTCAATGAATCAGTCCGTCACGCGGACTTCTTGGCCTTGGGCTGGCCACGCTTGACGCCTCACCCGCTGGGTTCGGTGTCGCTCACGGGCACGGCCTTGCCGCCGCGGATCGCGCTGACCGCGTCGATGACGTAGTCCTTGCGCTCTTCGTCTTCCATGAAACCCATGGGGTCGTTGTTCATCGCGCCGCGATAGCGCAGCACGGCGTCCTTGTCGAAGAGGAAGAAGTGCGGCGTCACCTTGCCACCGAGCATGTCGGTGACGCGCTGCTCACGATCCCAGAACGTGCGAACCGGCCAGTCCCGCGACTCCTTGAACTTCGCGAGGTGCTCGTCCGTGTCCTTGGTGTTGCAGGCGATCGCGAAGATGCGCACCTTGCTCGCGGCGGCCATCTCGAGGATGCGATCCGCCTGGCGCTTCACCGAACCACAGCGCGGCGAGAACGTCACGAGCAGGATCGGCGAGGTGTTGGCCTGCTCGATCCAGGTGACCAGGTCGCCGAGCGTCTTGAACGACTCGGCGGACTCCTCGGTGGCGATGAGCCCGAAGTACGTGCCGCAGGCAAGAGCGAGGTCGCGCACCTTGGACGCGTCGACGTCACCGTCCCCATCCTTCACGCCCTTGAGGTCGGCGATCTTGGTCTCGGGCTTGGCGTCCTTGCCGGCGCCGAACGTGAGGGCCTGGGCCATCACCACGGCGACCGCGTCCTTCTTGGTGATCCCGCAGTCCTGCAGCTCGAAGCTGCGGCCCTCGGTGTCCTGGATGACGACGGCGGGTGCCTTCGAGCCCAGCTCGGCCTTGAGGGCCGGCTTGGCGTCCTTGGGGGCGTCCTCGGCGAACGCCGGGACGATGAGCGCGGCCACGAGGGCCAACGCGAGGGGAAGTCTCTTCATGCCTGGGTCTCCTGCAGCTGGGGCACGGGGGGTTATACCCGGCGCGCCGGCGCCCGGGTCGGGGTTAGCGATAGGACGCCAACCACCCATCGGAGGTTTCGATGGATCTTCAAGGCGTGAAGCCGGGGGGCCGGACCGGGACTCCGGCCCTAGGCCGCGCGGGCCTTCACCTCGAAGGTCCCCTCGTACTCCGCCTCGGCGGTCCCGCCGCTGAATTCGAGGCTCAGCTCGGTGCCTTCCAGGGTGAGCAGGCCCTCGACACCGTCCAGATGGACCCGCAGCGCCGAGACGTGCTTGGGAATGCCGCGGCCCTCGAAGGAGAAGTCGTCGAAGCGCCCCCGCTGGAGGACGACCCGGCCCGTACCCCGCAGGCGCAGCACGATCCGGCCGGAGCCCTCGATGCGCAGGGCCCGGACCACCGTCGGCGGGTAGCGCCGGGTGCCGTCGGGCTCGCGAGGCGTGGGAAGCGTAGGGGGCGTGTCGTCGGGCTGCATGGGGGGCTGCATGAGGGGGTTCTGGGGCTCT
>JARGNS010000385.1:3846-4112 GCA_029213105.1 Planctomycetota bacterium | reverse complement strand
CAAGAAGAAGGCAGCCAAGCGCAAGAAGGCACCCGCCAAGCGCAAGAAGAAGGCGGCGACGCGCAAGAAGGCGCCCGCCAAGCGCAAGAAGAAGGCCGCTGCCAAGCGCAAGAAGGCTCCGGCCAAGCGCAAGAAGAAGGCAGCCAAGCGCAAGAAGGCACCCGCCAAGCGCAAGAAGAAGGCCGCCAAGCGCAAGAAGGCTCCGGCCAAGCGCAAGAAGAAGGCCGCCAAGCGCAAGAAGGCGCCGGCTCGTCGGGCACGCAAGA
>JARGNS010000385.1:0-3788 GCA_029213105.1 Planctomycetota bacterium | reverse complement strand
GGATGGTCCTACGGCGGATGGTCCCGCGGCGGATGGTCCCGCGGCGGGCACGCCGGGGCTCCGACGAGCTAGGCGTCGGGGCTGCCCCCGGCCGCACTCCCCTCGGCGTCGCTGTCGCCGTCGCCCCCCATCTCCTTGAGACGGCGGTAGAGGGTGGCCGTGCCGATGCCGAGAATGGAGGCCGCGGTCTCGCGATTGCCCCCGACCGCATCGAGCGTGCGCAGGATGGCTTCGCGCTCGAGGGCGGCCAGGCTCTGACCGACCTCGAAGCGGATGATGCCGCCCCCCGGCGGTGCGCTCTCCGCCTCCTTCGTGAGGCTCTGCGGCAGGTCGTCGATGCCGATCACATCGCCGCGCGCCAGGACGACCGCGCGTTCGACGGCGTTCTCGAGCTCGCGCACGTTGCCCGGCCAGCGCGCCCCCCGCAGGACGTCGAAGACGGCGTCGTCGAAGCCGCTCGGCTGCTCGCGGCCCGTCGCGGCCCGCACCTTGGCGAGGAAGTGCTCCGCCAGGGGCACGATGTCGTCGATGCGATCACGCAACGGCGGCATGCGGACGGCAATCACGTTCAGCCGCCAGTAGAGATCCTCACGGAAGCGTCCGGCCTCGACCTCGCGGTCGAGCGAGCGGTGGGTCGCCGCGATGACGCGGACATCGGTGCGGATCGTCTCGCTACCGCCCACGCGCTCGAACTCGCCCTCCTGCAGGACGCGCAGGAGCTTCACCTGCAGCGCCGGGCTCAGCTCGCCGATCTCATCGAGGAACAGCGTGCCGCCGTGGGCCAGCTCGAAGCGCCCCTTGCGCTGTTCGTGGGCGCCCGTGTAGGCCCCCTTCTCGCTCCCGAAGAGCTCGGTCTCCAGCACGCCCTCCGCCAGGGCCGCGCAGGCGACCTTCACGAGGGGCCCGTGGGCACGGCGGCTGGCGTTGTGGATCGCCTCGGCGATCAACTCCTTGCCGGTGCCGCTCTCGCCGAGCACGAGGACCGTGCTGCTGACGGACGCCACACGCTCCACCACATCGAGCACCTCGAGGAACGCCGGGCTGCGCCCGACCAGGGTGCGCGTGCCGCCCGCCGGCACGGCGGCGTTCGCCACGACCGGCCGGCGCCGGGAGGAGAGCACGGGCCGCCCCTTCATGGCGCGCTTGACCGCACGACGGACGTCACGCAGCCGGATGGGCTTCTCGAGCACATCCTGCACACCACGACGCACCGCCTTCACCGCGGTGTCGACGTTCGCGAAGGCCGAGATGAGGATCGCCGGCGTGTCCGGCTGCACGACCCGCAGCCCCTCGAGGAAATCCAGTCCGCCCAGCCCCGGCATGATGAGATCGGTGAGCACGAGATCGAGCGGCGTGTCCTGCGCGATCGCGAGCGCCTTCTTGCCGTTCTCCGCGGTCAGGACCTCGTAGCCGTCGCGGACGAGACCGCGACGCAGGGACTCGCGGCCGTTGCGATCGTCGTCGACGACCAGGATGACAGGCGCAGCATCGGTCGGAGCGGTCACAAGGACTCCCGCGGTTGGGTCACACCATTATGCAGAGGTGTACCCCGCGACCAACGCCTCAATCGCCTTCGCCCTGGGCATACGGCCAGCGGATCGACACGGAGGTGCCGCGTCCCTCGCGGCTCGAGAGCGACATCGTGCCACCCGAGGCGAGTGCAATCTCGCGCACGAGGTAGAGCCCCAGGCCCGCGCCGCCGGCCTTCGAGGTGAAGAACGGCTCGAGCACACGGTCGCGGATGTCGTCGGGGATCCCGGGGCCGTTGTCCTTGACCGTCAGCTTCACGGACCGGCGCATGCGGCGCAGCAGCAGGGTCACGGCCGCACGGCGTGCACGCCGCGGCGTCTCGTCGGCTTCGCGCTCCGCGGCAAGCGCATCCACGGCGTTCTCCACCAGGTTCACCAGGATGCGGCGCAGCTGGTTGGGGTCGGCGGTGATCCGGCAGTCGCCTTCGTCCGAGCGCACGCGCAACTCCACGCCGCTCTCGGCCAGGCGCGGGCCGCTGTCGGCGGCAAACGAGGTCACGACATCACGCAGATCCACGTCCTCCGGCTCGGCGCCGGCCACGCGAGACAGGGACAGGTAGTGCGTGATGATCTGGTTGAGACGCTCGATCTCCTCGCGGATGGCCGCCAGGGTCGGCGCGATCGAGGCCTGCACGGTCTCATGCCCCTCGAGTTCGTCCTCGAGCAGGTCCGTGGACAGGAACAGCGAGTTGAGGGGATTGCGGAACTCATGCGCCACGCTGCCCGCGATCTTAGCCATGGCCGAGAGCTTCTCGGTCTCGATCAGGCGCTGGCGGATGTGCTGGACCTCGCTGAGGTCATGCAGCACGACGAGGTAGCGCTCCGGGTCGCGCCCGCTCTTGCCCTGCCCCGTGGGCGGCGCGGGATCGTCCTTCAACCGCGCACCGAAGATGCGCACCGACACGCCGTCTCCGCCCGGGCCGAGCAGCTGGGCCTCGCGCCCCGAGACCCGCCCCCGGGCATCGAGCTCGGCGAGCACCGTGTCGAGCAGGGCGCGGTCACGGAAGATCGACCCGGCGCCGCGCCGATGGACCTCCCAGCGACGGCGTCCCGTCAGACGCGACGCGGCCACACTCCACATGCCGATCGCTCCGGAGGCGCGCAGCGTGAAGACCGCGTCCGGCGTGACCGCCACCAGGCGCTCGAGCATCTCGTGCGCCGTGCGGACGTCACGTCCGCCCGCACGACGGCCGTGGACCGGGGTCGCCCCGCCGGCGCGGGCCAGGCCGCAGACCGCCGCGTCGGCCGCCCGGTCGAGTCGCTCCTGACGCGCGCGGGACGTACGCCCCCCCCGCTCGCCGCGCTTGAGCACGTCGCGGACCGCGAAGACGAACGGCACCAGCGCCAGGGGCTCCAGCCCGGAGGCGGGGGGCTGGGTGGCGAGGTTGCGCGCCCGCGTGAGGTTGCCCCCCTTGCGCTTGGCGGTCCGGGTGCCCCCCTCCAGGGCGCGCGCGACCTGCGCGTGCAGGGCTTCCCCCATCTCGGCGTCTACACCGAGCTCGTGCAGGCTCTCGGCAATCGGATCGGGCGGGGTACGCGGCATCGACCCGGGGAGAATACACCTGCGCAGGCCGCAACGGTATGCTGCGGAGCCCTTCCCGCGTCCCTGCGCCCAAGCGGGGGATTCGCCTGGAGGACGCCCATGTCCGCCCGCTTGCCCTTGATCCTCCTCGCGGCGCTCCTCGCCGTGCTCGCCGCGGCCCCGACCGCCCGCGCCGATGACCTCGACGATGCCGAGGTGTTCGCGGCGGCCGGCGACAAGGACAAGGCCCGTGCCGCCCTCGGCGCCTGGCTCGAGGGGGACGACGACGACGACGAGACGCTGCTGCGGGCCGCCCAGCTCGCACGCAGCCTGCCGGACATCGAACTGCTGCGTAGCGCGCGCGCCCGCGCCGAGGCGGCGGAGGCCGACGCCGGCGAGGCCTCGGCGACGCTCAACCTCGCCCTGGGCTTCGCCTACCTCGGCCTCGCCGAGGAGAACCTCCGTCTCCGGACGATGAGTCGTTCGATCAGCCTCGACTTCGCGGACGCCCTGACGCGCGCCACGGCCATTCCCGCGACGTCGCCCCACGGCGAGACCGCCGCGCGCCTTGCGGCCGGCGTGCGCTTCGCCCAGGGTGACCTCCCCGCTGCCGTGGCGGGGCTGGACGCGTTCCGCACCAAGACGGAGGTCGTCTCCCCGCGTTTCGAGGCGCTCCACGGCCGACTGCAGTACGAGCTCGGCGCCGCGAAGCCGCTGCTCGCCTCCGGGCACGTCAC
>JARGNS010000384.1 GCA_029213105.1 Planctomycetota bacterium | reverse complement strand
GCGGGCGTAGAGGCGCTCGAGGTCCTGACACACGATCGCGCCCAGGTCCTCCTGACGGACCTGCGCATGGAGCCCATGTCCGGCGCCGAGCTCATCAGGCGCCTGAAGGTCGACGCCCCCGCCACCGTGCCGATCGTGCTCACGGGCTACGGCTCGGTCGAGCGCACCGTCGAGCTCATGCGCATGGGCGCCTTCGACGTGCTCACCAAGCCGTGCCGCGCGACGGAGATCCTCGCCGCCGTCGAGAAGGCCCTGGCGCATCACGAGGCCCTCGACGAGAACCACGACCTGCGCTGCCGACTCGAAGCCCAGGAGGGCAAGCGTCAGCAGGTGCAGGAGAAGCTCGCCATGATCGGCAAGCTCGCGGCGGGCGTGGCGCACGAGCTCAACAACCCGCTCGACGCGACCCTGCGTTGCGTGCGCATGAGCAAGGACCTCGTACGCGACGATCCCGAGCTCTCCGAGTACCTCGACCTGGCGCACGCCGGCCTGCTGCGCATGGCGGACATCGTGCAGAGCCTGCTGACCTTCTCCCGGGAGGCGGCCGTCGAGCAGGCACCCCAGCGACTGGATGATCTCGTGGCCGAGGCCATCACGGGCGTCGCCCTGGCCCTCGGTGACAAGGCCCCCCGCATGGCACAGGAGATCCAGCCCAGCGTGGCCGGGGTTCCGGTCCCGCGTGGGCTGCACCAGGTCGTGACCAACCTGCTGCGCAATGCGAACGACGCCGCCGAGGGCGCCGGCACCATCCGCGTGCGCGCACGGCTGAACGCCGACCGCCTCCTTCTCGAGGTCAGCGACGAGGGCCCGGGCATCCCGGACGACATCCTCCCGCGCGTCTTCGAACCCTTCTTCACCACCAAGGATCCGGGCAAGGGCACGGGACTGGGGCTTCCGATCTCGGCGCGACTCGTCGAGAAGTTCGGCGGCACGATCTCGCTCGAGTGCCCGGAAGCCGGTGGAACAACCGTCAGCGTGTCCCTTCCTGCGGACCGGTATGGCGGCGAACGACACCCGGAGGTCTCGTGAGCGCACGCATCCTGATCGTCGATGACGACCCGCTCGTTCCGCGCACGCTACGCATGCTCTTGCGCAAGCATGGGCATGACGTGGACGCCACCGCCAGCGCCCGCGAAGCGTTCGGCCTGCTCGCCGCCGAGAAGTACGACCTCGTCATCTCCGACATCAACATGCCGGAGTTCGACGGCTTCGATGTGCTCAAGCACGTCAAGCAGGAGCACCCCGAGACCGAGGTGATCCTCGTCACGGGCTACGGCACGATCGAGAACGCCGTCCGCGGCATGAAGGAAGGCGCCTTCGACTACGTGACGAAGCCCGTCCTCGACGACGAGATGCTCGTCGTCATCGGGCGCGCCCTCGAGTCCACGCGTCTGAGGACCGAGAATGCCGACCTGCGTGCGCGCCTCGCGGACGTGCAGGGTGCCGCCGGCGAGAGCGCCATCGGCAGCGACCCGACGTTCGTGAAGGTCTTCGAGACCGTGCAGGCCGTCGCGCCGTCGCGCGCCACGGTACTCATCACCGGCGAGAGCGGTACGGGCAAGTCCCTGGTGGCGCGCCGGGTGCACGAACTCTCGGGCCGCGCCGACAAGCCGTTCGTCGAGATCAACTGCGGCGCGCTGCCCGAAGGCCTGCTCGAGAGCGAGCTCTTCGGCCACGCGAAGGGCGCATTCACCGGCGCTTCCGCGGATCGTCAAGGCCGCTTCCTCGCAGCCGAGGGCGGCACGATCTTCCTCGACGAGATCGGCACGGCCAGCCAGGCCCTGCAGGTCCGGCTGCTGCGCGTCATCCAGGAGCGCACCTTCGAACCGGTGGGCAGCGAGGAGACGCAGACCGTCGACGTGCGCCTCGTGCTTGCAACCAACGAGGATCTCTCGCAGCTTGTCGCCGAGGGCTCGTTCCGCCGGGATCTGTACTACCGCATCAGCGTGGTGCCCGTGGATCTGCCGCCGCTGCGCGACCGCATGGGTGACATCCCGCTGCTTGCGAATCACTTCCTCAAGAAGTTCGCGCGCGAGAACGAGAAGCCCGTGCTGCGGGTCGACGACAACGCGATGACGATCCTCCAGGCCCACCGCTGGCCGGGCAACATCCGCGAACTCGAGAACGTCATGGAGCGCGGCGTGATCCTGGCCCAGTCCGAGGTCTTGACGCCGCGCGATCTCCCGCCGGATCTCACGGCGCGCACGGCCACGCCCGAGCCGGGGCAGACCCTGCCCCTGCGCAAGGCCCTGGAGATCCCGGAGCGCGAGATCATCGAACGGACGCTGCGCAGTCACAACTGGAACCGCCAGGAGACCGCCGCCGCGCTGATGATCAATCGCACGACGCTCTTCAACAAGATGCGCAAGTACGACTTGCTGGGCTCGAAGGCCGAGCAGCAGCAGGTCTAGCGGTTCGACGCCGCGCTAGAAGAGCAGCATCTGGCTGAACGGCTCGCGCAGGGCCAGGGCGCCGGTGAAGCGCAGGGCCGTGTCGTAGTGGTCACCGTCGGCGTGCACCCGCACGACCTCGCCCCGTCCCCGCAGATTCACGAGAGGCTGACGACGAGCGTCGCTCGCGTCCTGTACCGTGATCTCGACGTCCACCTCGCTACCCGCTTCCAGGGTGCGCGGCAGCGGGCAGTGGGCACGCAGCCCTCCCGCGCTCACATCGACGAGTTCCGCCTGGACGACACCAGCCCCGACACGCGGCTCGATGCGCACACGGGCGGCGACGGGGATCCGACGATCGCGTCGGCGTTCCTGGGCATGAAGGCGGCGGGGAGGCATGCCCCGGCTGTTGCACGCCTCGTGCCCGACGTGCCAAAGCCTAGAAACAGGCGTCTGCGCCGGTCGGACGACGCCGGTCGTCCATTTGGATGAACACATGACCCACGGCGTCGACAAAGTGTCGCAATTCGAGACCGGCCCGCGGCGGGCGCTCAGGCGGCGAGCAGGGCGAGCAGCGCCTCGATCGCGCGGGCCTGCTCGGCCACCGTGAGACCCGGGAAGCAGGGCAGGGAGAGCACACGCTCCGCAAGCCGGTCGGTGACAGGGCAGTCGGCCGGCGCGAAGCGCGCGAAGCACGACTGACGATGCAGCGGGTGCGGGTAGTACACGCCACAGCCGATCCCCCGGGCGCGCAGGCCCTCGAGGACCCGGTCCCGCTCGTCCAGCCCGACCGTATAGAGGTGGCGGGCCGAGGAGGCGTCGGCGAGCACGTGCTGGGTCTCGATGGCCGTGCCCGCGAAGGCGGCGTCATAGCGCGCCGCGATCTCGCGGCGTGCGTCCGTCCAGCGGGCGATGTGGGCCAGCTTGCCGGTCAGGATCGCGGCCTGGATCTCGTCCATGCGGCTGTTGGTGCCGATGTCGTCGTGGTCGTACATCTTGCGCGTCTGCCCGTGGTCGCGCAGGGCGCGCACCTTGGCGGCGAGGTCGGGGTCGTCGGTCGTGACGACACCGCCATCCCCGGCGGCGGCCAGGTTCTTGGACGGGTAGAAGCTGAACGTGCCGGCATCGGCCAAGCTGCCCGCGCGGCGGCCGTGCAAGGTGGCATGGATGGCCTGGGCGGCGTCCTCGAGCACGAAGACGTCCTCGGGCAGCACCGCCCGCAGGGCCGGGACGTCAGCCGGCGCGCCGAAGATGTGCACGGGGATCACGGCGGCGGTGCGCGGCGTGAGACGCGCGGCGACCGAGGCGGGATCCAGGTTGAAGGTCTTGGGGTCCACGTCCGCGAAGACCGGGGTCCCCCCCGCGTTCACGACGGCCCCCGCCGTCGCAACGAACGTGAACGGCGGCAGGATGACCTCACGCGCGTCGGCCGGGCGACGATCGAGAACCGCCCGCAGGGTCAGGTACAGGGCGTCGGTGCAGGAATCGACGGCGACGGCATGGGCCGTTCCCGTGTCGGCCGCAAACGCCTCCTCGAAGCCCTGGACGTTCGGGCCCTTGACGTAGTGGTGGCTGCGCAGGACCGCGAGCACCTGCTGCTCGGCCGCAGGCCCCCACTCGGCGTAGGTGCGGGCCGGATCCATCAACGGCACCGGGGCGTCGGCAGGGGCAGCCGGCACGGGCGTCGGGGCGGCGGACGGGTGGGCAGCTGCGGGCGCTGCGTCGATG
>JARGNS010000383.1 GCA_029213105.1 Planctomycetota bacterium | reverse complement strand
GGAAATCCCGAAGTTGTCGCCATCCCCGCCGAACTCGCGTTCCATGGGGTATGCGCCGCGTCGGACTGGCCCTGCTCGCCCTGCTCCTGACCGCGGCCCCCCTGCGGGCCGAGGACGAGCCCGTCGCGCCGGAGGCCTACGAGGAGACGGAGCTGCGCCTGAAGACGGCGGGCATCGATGAGGCCATGCGGGAGGAGATCCACGCGGCCATCCGCAAGGGCGTCGCGGTGCTTCGCAAGCTGCAGATGCGCAACGGCAGCATCCTGGGCAACGCCGGCCAGACCGTGCTCGGCGGCCTGGCCCTCACGCACGCCGGCATCCCCGAGGGCGAGGCCGGCGGCCGCGCGGCGATGGCCTGGGTCCTGCGGAAAGGCCGCAAGACGGTTGCCGCGAAGACCTACGAAGCGTCCATCGCCGCCATGCTGTTCGAGTCGCTCGAGCGCACCAAGGCGGAGCAGAAGTACCTGCTGTACCTGCACGCCCTCCTGCGGCGCGCGCCCCGAAGCGACCTCGGCTACTGGGGCTACCGCAGCAGTGGCAGCACGATGACGCCCAACCTGTCCACGGCGCAGTTCGCGGCCCTGGGCCTGTGGGCCGCCGAGCGCGCGGGCGCCAAGCCCGACCTGAAGATGTGGAAGCTGCATCTGGACACCCTGCTGAAGGCCCAGACCGTCGGCGGCTCCTGGGGCTACTACGCACCGGATGACCCCGGCTTCGACTCCCACCCCCAACGCATGCAGGAGTACCCCACGGGGACCTTCATGGGCATCGCCAACGTCGCCGTGGCACGCCAGGCCCTGCAGGAGTTGACGGCCGAGAAGCCCGAGTACGACGCACGCATCCGCATCGCCCTCGCCCGAGGCAAGGCCGCCCTGCGCCGGCATGCCCAGTGGGTCCTCACGGCACAGGCGCTCCAGGGCCTCATGGGACACTATCCCTACTACCGCCTCTTCGCGCTCGAGAAGGCCTGCCTCTTCCTCGACCTCGAAGACGTGGGCGGCGTGCGCTGGTACCGCGAGGGGGCCCGCTGGCTGCTCGACCAACAACTCCCCGGCGCCGGCGGCTGGAGTTCCTTCCTCGACGCCGACCGTCGCGCCCAGCTGCGAGGCAGCCGCCTCACGTTGCACCCCCAGGCGCAGCACACCGCCTTCGCCCTGCTGTTCCTGCTGCGTGCCACGGCCGCCTACCACCCCGTGACGCCGCGCCCGGTCGGTCGCGCCGAGGTGACGACCCCCAGCGGCGACGCCCCGGCCCCAGACAAGGACGACGCGCCGATCACCAAGGCCGCGCCCCCCCTGCTCATCGCCCAAGGCGCCCTGGCGCGCCTCGAGAAGGCCTTGGCCGCCAAGCGCCTCATGCGCCTGCGGCCGGTGCTGGACGCGATGCGGCTCGTCGGCCGTATCTACCGCTCTTCCCGCAGCGAGTCCGGCTTCGCCAGCCCGGGGCACGAGGTCTGGGCCCGCCGGGTCGACGAGACCATGCTGCAGCTGGCCGGGCGCTTCCGTCGGGCGAAGGCGAACGACCGGCTCCTTTGGCAAGCCGTCGGACTCGCCGCCCTGGACGCCATGCCGAACCTGCACGCGCGCATCGCGCCGCGGCTGATGCAGGCCGTTCTCGCCATCGAGCACGACAAGGCCTTCGCCGGCGCCTACCCCTTCGCGTGGTACGGCACGGCCATGGAAGCCCTGCGCCGCATCGCGCCGCCCGGCCTTGCCATCTGGCTTGGGGAGCGCGCCCTCGCCAGCGATCCCGAGCTGTGGTGGCGCAGCTCGACCGCCATGACGGCGCTCGGGGGACTCGCTCCGGCCCTGCCGGGGCGCCAGCGCCACGGCGCGGCCCGCGCGGTGTGGCGCCACCTCGAGGCGTTCCGACGTCGCTCGGCGGGCAACCCCCTGGCCGCCAACCTGATGCGCGACATCCAGGTGCTCATGCATCGCCTGGCCTCGCCCGCGGGCGAGGCCGCCGACCTCCCGCCCATCGGCGGGCTCGACCCCAAGAGCACGCTCCAGCGCCTCGAGGCCTGGTGGCGCCAGCACGACAAGCCCGACGACCCGCTCTGGCGCTGAGCGCCAGGCGCGCTAGCCCGGCTGGACCGGGGCCTCGCCCGTCTGCACGCGCCAGAGCGTCTCGTAGACGCCGCCGTGCTCGACGAGTTCGTCGTGCCGCCCCTGCTCGCTCAAGCGCCCCTGGTCGAGCACGTAGATGCGATGGGCGTTGCGCACGGTCGAGAGCCGGTGGGCGATCACGATCGTGGTGCGGCCGAGGGCGATGGTCTCCATGGACCGCTGGATCGCCGCCTCCGTCTCGTTGTCCACGGAGGACGTGGCTTCGTCGAGGATGAGGATGGGCGGATCCTTCAGGACCGCACGTGCGATCGAGATGCGCTGACGCTGGCCTCCGGAGAGCTTCTGGCCACGCTCGCCGACGATCGTGTCGTAGCCCTGGGGCAGCGCCTCGATGAAGGCGTGGGCCTCGGCGACCTTCGCCGCCTCCACGACCTCCTCGTGGGTCGCGTCGAGCCGGCCGTAGGCGATGTTCTCGCGCACGGTGCCGTGGAACAGGAACACGTCCTGGCTCACGAGACCGATCTGCCGGCGGAGTCCGCGCAGATCCAGCTCGCGCACGTCCGTGCCATCCAGGCGGATCGAGCCGCCGCCGGTCTCGTAGAAGCGCAGGATCAGCTTCACGAGGGTGGTCTTGCCCGAGCCCGTCGAACCGACGACCGCCGTCGTCTCGCCGGCGGCCATGCGCAGGCTCAAGTCCTTCAGGATCGGATAGCCCTCGACGTAGTGGAACTGGACCGCGTCGAACACCACCTCGCCGGCCACGGGCTCGGTCGGCTGACGCGGACCATCCACGATGGTCGGCTGGACATCGAGCAGGTCGAGGATGCGCGTCGTGCTGGCCATCGCACGCTGGTAGAGATCGAAGGTCTCGCCCAGACGGGTCAACGGCCAGAGCAGGCGCTGGGTGAGGAACGCCATCAGGGCGAATGCCGCCGCGTCGAGATGGCCGTCGAGGACACGCATCCCGCCGTAGACGAGCGTCGCCGTGAAGCCGAACACGATCACCATGCGGATCAGCGGCGAGAACGCGGCGCTCATGCGGATCGCGTGACGGTTGCGCTGGCGGTAGATGTCGCTCTGCACGCGCAAGCGCTCGATCTCATGCGCCTCCGTGGTGAAGCTCTTGATCGTGGCCATCCCGCCCAGGTCGTTGGCCAGCTGGTGGTTCAGGATGCCCACCTGCTCGCGCACGGCTGCGTAGCGCGGCTCGAGCTTGCGCTGGTAGGCGAACGACCCCCAGAGGATGAACGGGATCGGAAGCATCGCGAGCCAGGCCACCTCGGGGGCCAGCAGGAAGAACGTGGTCGTGATGACGATCGCGGTCGTCGCCACGTGCAGCAGCTGCGTGGCGCCGTTGTCGAGGAAGCGCTCGAGCTGGTTGACGTCGTCGTTGAGGATCGACATGAGCGTGCCCGTGCTCTGATCCTCGAAGTACGCCATCTCCAGTCGCTGGATATGGGCGAAGGCCTCGAGACGCAGCTCGTGTTCCACGGTCTGGGCCAGGTTGCGCCACAGCACGCCGTACCAGAACTGGAACAGCGATTCACAGCCCCAGATGACCAGCGTGAGGACGGCCAGGATCCAGAGCTGGCCTACCGGACTGGTGACACCGAAGCCGGAGAGGAAGGAGTCATCCTTCTGGATGACGACGTCGATCGCAATCGCGATCAGGAACGGCGGCGCCAGGTCGAAGAGCTTGTTGACGACCGAGCAGGTGGAGGCCAACCACACGCGGCGACGGTGCGGGGCCATGGCACGGAGCAGACGGCCAAGCGGGCTGGGGCGGCTCATGGGCCATAGGGAAACCCGAAGCGCGGGGATCCGTGCGGTTATTGCTCGAGCACGTGGGCGGCGAACGCCCGACCGGCCGGCGTGATCTCCTCGGCAGCGCGCGAGATGAGCCAGAACGAGCGCTGCGGGCGCACGGAGCGCACCGGGACGACAGCCAGGCTCCCGGCCTTGACCTCGTCCGCCACGGCCAGGTTGCTCACGAAGGAGATGCCAAGCCCCGCCCGGACGGCCGCCTTGACCGCCTCCGTGCTGCCGACATGGCACGAGA
>JARGNS010000382.1:2907-4140 GCA_029213105.1 Planctomycetota bacterium | reverse complement strand
ATCTCCGCCGCGGCCGGCAATGGAGTGAGACGTGGGTTGTCGAGCGCTGCGGAACGCGCAAGACGGCGCGCGTCGAGTTCACGGGTGTCGGCAAGGACGTGCGTTGGGCGGTGACGGCGAACAAGTAGAGGCGAAACGGAGGCCGGGAGCTCTGCTCGATGTTCAGACGCGAGGCACGCGGTCGGAGCGCGGACATCGAACAGAGAGGCAGGGTTCCTTGGCTTGAGCCCGACGTCTCTTGCCGGCATCGGAACCGTGCTCCACATCACCCTGTTCGCGGTCGTGGGCCGCGGTCTTGTCGCTGAGCACGTCGAGTGACGCGTCGGGCGCCCTGCTTCCGCGGGACCACGTCGTCGTGGCCAGGCGTCCGTCAGGAGGCGAGCATCGGCGCGGGTGCCGCGCGTCGGTCCTTGCCAGGCGGGAGCCCGAACTCGCGCTTGAACGCGCGGCAGAACGAGGCCTCCGAGCCGTAGCCGACGCGCTCCGCCACCATGCCCAGCGTGTCGTCGCCCTCGCGCAGGATCGTGCGCGCGAGCTGCAGCCGCCAGCGAGCGAGGTAGCGCATGGCCGGCTCGCCGACGACCTCGGTGAAGCGCGCGGCGAACGCCGAGCGCGACATGAACGCCGTGTTCGCGAGCGAGGCAAGCGTCCAGTGCGCGGCCGGCTTGCGGTGGATGGCGGCGATCGCGCGGCCGAGTTGCTCGTCGCGCAGCGCCGCGAACCAGCCGCTCTCGGCGTCCGCTTCGGTCTCGATCCAATGGCGGATCATCTGGATCACCAGGATGTCGGCCAGCCGCGTGATGACCGTCTCGCCGCCGGGACGTAGGGTCTCCGCCTCGCGTGCGATGAACTGCAGGGTGTCTGCGAGCCAGCGATCGTCGCCGCCGGCCCACGCGTCGATCTGCAGTACCGGCGGGAGGGCGGCGACCAAGCGCTCCGCGGCGGCGTGATCGAAGCGCACCACGACGCACAGGAGCCGGCACGTCGCGCCGCCGCCGCCCCAGGTGAGGCGCTCGTAGCGCTCGGTGATGCGCTCGATGGGGAGGTCGAAGAACGGCACCGCCTTGCGACCGGGCTCGTCGACGAGGTGGTGACCCTGGCCGTGGGGGACCAGCGCCAGGCTGCCGCGCTCCAGGCGCACGGGCTCGCTGCCGTCGATCTCCAGCCAGCAGTGCCCGGCCGTCACGATGTGGAACATCATGTGGCCCTCGAGCCGCGGCAGGTCGACACCCC
>JARGNS010000382.1:0-2897 GCA_029213105.1 Planctomycetota bacterium | reverse complement strand
CTCAGCTCGGAGCGCGCGTAGACGCACCCGGTGAGCCGCAGGAGGTGCAGGGCCTCGCCCAGGGGGTCGGCCGGCGCGGGGATCTCAGTCGGATCGTTCATGGGGCCCAGTGTGCCCGATCTTCACCCGAAGTCCACAGCGCTGGACGTTGGATCAAGAAAGGCGGACTCGGTGTCATTGCGCGTCCTTCCCGTTGGGCCGATTCTCCCCTCAGCGCCGTACGGGCGCGGCAAACCCCTCCCAAGCCACAAGGAACCCGCCATGACCCACGACCTCCCGATCCTCGTCATCGCCGCCACGGGCAAGACCGGCCGCCGCGTCGCCGACCGCCTCGAGGCCATGGGCCGCCGCGTCCGCCGCGGCTCGCGCTCCGGCACGACGCCCTTCGACTGGAACGACCCGGCCACCTGGGGCCCGGCGCTTCACGGCGTGAGCGCCGCCTACGTCGTCTACAGCCCCGACCTGGCCGTGCCGGCCGCGCCGAAGGCGATCGCCGGGTTCACCGAGACCGCCAAGGCGAAGGGCGTCGAGCGCCTGGTGTTGCTCTCGGGGCGCGGTGAGGAGGAGGCCCAGCGCTGCGAGCGCATCGTCGCAGATTCCGGCCTCGGCTGGACCGTCGTGCGCGCCAGCTGGTTCAACCAGAACTTCGACGAGGGCGCCTTCCACGACCTCGTGCTCTCCGGCGCGGTCACGCTGCCGGCCGGCGACGTGCTGGAGCCCTTCATCGACATCGATGACATCGCCGACGTCGCCGTCGCTGCGTTGACCGAGGACGGGCACGATGGCGAGATCTACGAGGTCACGGGGCCGCGTCTGATGACGTTCGCCGATGCCACGGCGGACATCGCCGCGGCCACCCGCCGTGACATCCGCTACGTCTCGATCCCCAACGAGGCGTTCCAGGCGGGGCTTGCCGCCGCCGGCCTGGACCAGGAGCGCGTCGAGCTGCTCGACGGGGTGGAGCGTGCGCTCGGTCGTCCGGCCCGCGACTTCCGCGACTACGCCCGCGACGCAGCCGCCACCGGCGTCTGGAACCCCCAGGCCTGATCCGCGTACTTCGAAAGGAGACTCCCATGCAGCCCAGCAAGACCCTTCGCGTGCTTCTCGTCCTGAGCGGCCTGATGGCCGTCGTCATCGGAGCGTCGATCCTCGTGGCGCCCGGCGCCTTCCACGCGAGCTACGGCACGGAGCTCGGCTCCGACGCCAACCTGCTCAGCGAGATCCGCGCGCCCGGCGGCGCCCTGATGGTGCTCGGCCTCCTGATGGGGCTCGGTGCCTTCGTGCCGCGCCTGACCTACGCCTCGACCGTGATCGCCGCGGCCGTCTACCTGGCCTACGGCGCCTCGCGGCTGGTGAGCATCGGCCTCGACGGCATGCCCGTGGACGCGCTGCTCGGCGCCACCGCGATCGAGTTCGTCGTCGGCAGCGCTTGCCTCGTTGCCCTGGTGCGGGCGCCGCGCGCGGGACAGGAGGCATGATGCCCACCCTCCAGCAGATCGTGCTCCTCCTTGCCGTCGCGGGCTCGGGCCTGATCGCCGGCGTGTGCTTCGCGTTTGCCTCGTTCCTCATGCGGTCGTTCGACCGCCTGGGCGCCCCGGCGGCCATCCGCGCGATGCAGAGCCTCAATGCCGCCATCCTGCGCTCGACCACGATGGCCGTCTGGTTCGGGACGGTGATCTTGGGCCTCGTCGCCGCGGTGATGACCGGCGGCGTGCCGACCATCGCGGCGGCTGTCCTCTATGGCATCGGCGCGCTGCTCATCACCGGGCGCGGCAACGTGCCACTGAACGAGGCGCTGGACGAGGTCGATGCGGACGGTCCCGAGGCGGCGGAGGCCTGGGCGCAGTACCGCCGGCGGTGGGGGCGTTGGAACGCCCTCCGCACCGTGCTCTTCGCGCTGGCCTCGATGGGCTTCGCCTGGTCGATCTGAGGAGCGCGATCCGGGCTCCCTGCTCTGGCCGGCTCCTACGCGTCGCTAGAAGCCGCCATCCGCATTGGGCCGCGCCACGAAGATGTCGAAGCCGCCCCCGGACACGAGCGTTGTCTCGTTCGGGTCTCCCGCGCCGAAGGTGACGGAGTCATTCAGGCTTCCGGTGACGAGGAACGAGCCATCGGGCAGCGCGGTCACATCCCGCGCGTAGTCGTCCCCGCTGCTTCCGACGCGCCATGCCGCGATGAGCGCTCCGCCCGCCGCGTAGCGAGAGACGTAGGCGTCGAACATCCCCGCGCTCGTCAGCGTCATCTCGTCCGCTTGCCCCAGTGCGACTTTCATCTCGCCGCTGAACCCGGCCGCCACGAGGATCGAGCCCCAGGCATCGACGGCGACACGTACGTAGGTCTCCTCACTCGGGCTGCTCTCCAGTCGCGCCCACAGCAGTGAGCCGTCGGCGGCATAGCGGGCAACCGCGTTGTCTCGGCCGCCCTGCCCGAGGAGCGTCGTCTCGTTGCCCTCACCAGGCGCAAAGGTGACTCCGCCGGTTCCCGACTGCAGGGTCAGGCCCAGTGCGAGCCCGCCCGCGGGCGCGGCGGCGACGTTGGGCGCCAGGACATGCGACGGAGAGCCGACCCGACGTACCCAGTCGAGGGCGCCATCCGCCCCGTAGTGACCGACGAAGCCATCCAGGCCGCCATCCGAAGCAAGTACGGTCTGGCCGGGCTCGCCCGGGCCGAAGGTGCACGAGTTGCTGAAGCACCCCGCGAGGTCGAAGGTGCCGTCGGACACCACCGAGAGCGAGTAGCCGAAGTCGTCCCCTATGCCGCCCGCCGTCTTCAGCCAGGCCTGGGTGCCTCGACAACAGCCCTTGCGGGCTACTTCGTGAGTTACGAGGTGGCACACTCAGCGGGGGCAGGTCAGCTTGGCGACTTCGCCGACACGCAGGAGTTGCTCCTCCGCGAAG
>JARGNS010000381.1:913-4140 GCA_029213105.1 Planctomycetota bacterium | reverse complement strand
GCCCTGGCGGGGGAGGAGGGCGGGCTGCATGAGGTCGGCGCGCTGGAGCTTGAGGGCGTACCAGCCACTCGTGAAGCTGCGGCGCGGCATGTTCTCGAGCGGCACGCGGGCCTCGATCAGCGTGAAGCCGTGTCGGTAGCACTCGGCGATCACGCGCCCGGGACCACCGTTCGGGTCGCGGATGATCAGGCGGCCGGACGGCTTGAGCGCGCTGCGGATGCCGGCGAGGAAGCCGGCGAGGGCCGAGCGGTCCACATGCTCGATCACGTCGTTGACGAACACGGCGTCGCACGAGTCCTTCTCGAGCATCGGGTCGTCGGGCAGGGAGTGGATCACTTCGACGTTCTGGACGCCATCGCGCGCCATGCGCCGGCGCACATCCACCGTCTTCTGGCGGTTGATGTCCACGGCGTAGATGCGCCCAGGCGCCCCGCCCTTGCGAGCGAGCGGGAACGTCCACGTGCCCTTCCCGCAGCCCACGTCGGCGATGACCTCGCCGGCGCGCGGCGCGATCAGGGCGAAGATGCTCTCCCGGTCGGGGTCCTTGGCGGGCGCGGGCTCGTCCTCGGCGCGGGACGGGGAGGCGCAGAGCAGCGCGAAGCCCCCGAGGGCGCAGACGAGCGCGAGCGTCACGAAGGGGCGGCGTCGGTTTCGGGCCATGGTGTCCTCGCGTGTTCGTACGAGGACTAGCGTACGTCGAGAGGGCGGCCTGGGGACTACCAGCGTTCGCGCAGGCGTCGCGCCTCGGGAACGCCCAGGGTGGCGGCGACCTCCAGGGCCGAGTCGACGAACGGCCCCGGGCCGCAGGCGTACACGCGCGCGGTCTCAGGTGCGCCGAGGGCCGGCCGCAGGGCATCGCCATCCAACCGCCCGCGGCGGCCGGTCCACGCGTCGTCCTCGCCGGTGACCGTCGGGACGTAGTGGAAGGCTTCGTGGGCGGCGGCCCACGCGCGGAACTCCTCGTGGAAGAGCAACTCGGCCGCACGCTTGGCGCTGTGGAAGAGCCAGACCGGATCCGCGCACTCGGCGTGCAGGCGTTGCTCGACGAACGCGCGGAACGGCGTCACGCCCGAGCCGGCGGCTGCCAGGACGACGGCCTCGCCGCGGGGGCCCACCACGTGGAAGTCGCCCGCCGGTCGCTGCACGGTCCAGCGCGTGCCGACCGCCGCGTCGTAGATGCGACCGACGGCGTCGCCGCGGCCGCGCACCGTGACGCGCAGGGCGCCGTCCGCGGTTGGCATGCCCGAGAGCGAGAAGTACCAGTCGCGCTCGGGCTGCTCGGCCGGGTCGCGGACGATCACGTACTGCCCCGGTGTGCAGGGGAAGGCCGTCTCGCCCGCGAGGGCGAGGTGAAAGGTCCGGTCCAGCGGAGTCTCCTGGACCACACGAGTGATGGTGACGTCGTTCCACGGCATGGCGACGTAGGCTATACGCATCTCGCAGGAGCGCAGCGCGGAGTACGCATGCCCAGACTCGTGATCCGCGCAGGAGCCGGCCTCGGCCGCGATCAGGTGCTCGGCGTCGCGCCCTGCGTCCTCGGCCGGGACCCCGGCGTGGACTTCGTCCTGGAGGACGCCCTGGCCTCCCGGCGCCATGCGCGCATCACCGCCCAGGGCGGCGCCTGGTTCCTCGAGGACCTGGGGTCGACCAACGGGACCCTGGTGAACGACCGCCGGATCACGCGCGTGCAGCTGGCCGACGGGGACACGGTCCGGATCGGCGGCACGGCCCTGGCGTTCATCCAGAAGGGGCTCCTGGGCTGAGGGTGCGCCCCCAGATGGCCCGTGGGGCGCCGCGGGGTACCTTCCGGGACCGCCTGCAGGCAGTCCGCCGGAGATTCCCATGGCCAAGTACGAGGCACCCGACTTCTTCGACATCGACGGTCTCCTGACCGAGGAAGAGCGCATGGTGCGCGACGCCGTCCGGGACTGGGTCTCCGAGCGCTGGATGCCCGTCGTGGAGGAGGCCTACCGCGATGGGTTCTTCCCGAAGGACCTGATCCCCGAGCTCGCGGAGCTCGGCGTGCTCGGCGGCAACCTCGACTACGGGGACTTCCCCCGCCTCGGCCCCGTGGCCTACGGGCTGGTCATGCAGGAACTCGAGCGCGGCGATTCGGGCCTGCGTTCCTTCGTCAGCGTGCAGGGCGCGTTGGTGATGTACCCGATCTGGCGCTACGGCACGGACGAGCATCGCGACACCTGGCTTCCGAAGCTGCACAGCGGCGAGGCCGTCGGCTGCTTCGGCCTCACCGAGCCCGACCACGGCAGTGATCCGGGCGGCATGGAGACCAAGGCCGTCCGCGACGGCGACGAGTTCGTGCTCAACGGCGCCAAGATGTGGATCACGAACGGCAGCATGGCCGACGTGGCCGTGGTCTGGGCCAAGCTCGACGGCGTCGTGCGTGGCTTCGTCGTGCCCACCGACACGCCCGGCTTCTCGGCACCCGAGCAGCGCGGCAAGCACAGCTTGCGCGCGTCGGTCACCAGCGAGCTCATCTTCCAGGACGTGCGTCTGCCGGCGAGCGCGATCTTCCCGGACGTCCAGGGCCTCGGGGGCCCCCTGTCCTGCCTGAACCAGGCGCGCTACGGCATCGCCTGGGGGGTCGTGGGTGCGGCCCAGGCCGTCTACGACGAGGTCCGGCAGTACGGCCTCGCACGCACGCAGTTCGATCGTCCGCTGGCCTCCTTCCAGCTCTACCAGGCCAAGCTCGTCGACACGCTCAGCGAGATCACGAAGGCGCAGCTCATGAACCTGCGGCTGGGGCGCCTCAAGGAGGCGGGCACGCTGACGCCGTACCAGGTCAGCATGGCCAAGCGCAACGCCTGCCACGACGCCCTGGAGATCGCCCGTCGCTGCCGTGACATGCTGGGTGCCAACGGCGTCGCCGGCGAGTACCAGACCATGCGCCACATGTGCAACCTGGAGAGCGTGAAGACCTACGAGGGCACCCACGACATCCACACGCTCATCCTCGGGCGCGCGATTACCGGGCACAGCGCCTTCCACGGCTAGTTCCGGCTGCGGGCGAGGATCCTCTCGCTGCGCCGGGCCCCGGCTCGGTCCCGCATCCTCAACGTGCAGGAAGCACGCCTGCGGCGCGAGCCCTCGCCGTGGCCCCGGCTCGCGTCGGTCTCCTCGCCCTCGCTTCGGAACGCGGTTCCGGCTGCGGGCGAGGATCCTCTCGCGGCACCGGGCCCCGGCTCGGCCCCGGCCCGCCCGTATCCTGG
>JARGNS010000381.1:0-903 GCA_029213105.1 Planctomycetota bacterium | reverse complement strand
CCGCGGCCCCCGGGCCGTTCCTTCCCCGATGCGCACCTACCTCCCCTGGCTCCTGATCCTCCTGGCCGTGGGGCTGGGCTATTGGCTGTTCGCCACCGATCCCTCCGATCGCGAGCCGGCGTTCGACGTGGGGGGGGAGTTCGAGGGCCCTGATGCGAGCACGCCGCGCGGGACCGGGCTGCGCGGGGCCGCGAAGGGCGACCGCGGGGGCAGCCGCCCCAAGACGCCCAAGAAGGTCTGGCACCCGGCGGATCCGCGCACCCTGCCCAAGGGCGACCTGCTGCTCCAGCCCCTCGGGCCGGATCTGGAGCCGATCATCGACCGGGGGCTGCGGCTTGTCCTCAAGCCCCGCGGCCAGCGGGTCTCGCGGCTGGGCCGCTTCGTGGAGGAGACCGGCGCCACGCGCTTCAAGGATGTGATCGCCGGCGAGGTGACCGTGCGGATCAGCGGCGATCACATCGTCGGACGGACGGTGACGACCACGGTGACGCGTGACGAGGAGACGCCCTTCGAGGTCCATCTCGAGCGGGCGGGCGCCGTGCGCTACACCGTCACCACCTACGCCAAGACGCGCCCGGCCAAGGTGCGCGTCGAGCTGTTCGATGCGGCGGGGCGCCCCGCCGAGGGGTGGTTCCAGGTGCGCAGCACGCGCTCGCTGACCCAGCCGCGCAAGGTGCGCGCACTGGACATGGGGCCGGAGGGCATCATCTTCGGGCTGCGACCGGGTGCGTACCGCGTGAAGGTCACCCACATCGAGACCGACGAGTGGGACGACGGCGAGGTCGTGATCGCGGCGGGCAAGACCGAGACGCTGAACCTCGAGGTCCGGCGCTAGACGTGGTCCGGGGGCCTAGTCGTCTTCGGGCGCGTGGGCGAGGCCCGCGAGCATCGAGGCGAGGAACC
>JARGNS010000380.1:1694-4144 GCA_029213105.1 Planctomycetota bacterium | reverse complement strand
CCCGCCGCCACCGCCCCCGTGACGTACGAGGTGCCGGCGTCTCCGCCGGGGCCTGCGCCGACATCGCCGGACGGCGTGGTGTACGAGCCGATTCCCGCCGACCCGGACATCTACTACGACGGGCCGCCGCCGGACGATGCCTGGGACACGCACTGGGGATCCTGGGACGACATCTACGAGGACTGGGACCCGGCCGACTCCGACTGGGCCAACACCCAGTCCGACTGGCAGGAAGCGGATCTCGACGAACTGTCCGAGCAGCCCGAGCCGGACCTCAACTGCGACATCTGCGAGTTTCCCCGGGCGGGCCTGCTCTGCATCATGCAGAACGATGGCCACGGGGACGCCCGGCGCACCGCGGAACTGCGCGGGCTTGCGAAGTCCTTCATCCGTCGCACGGTGCTCGAGAGCCGCGGCACGATCCACGAGTATTGGAAGCGCGGCATCCTCGCCGGCGTCGAGTTCGATTGGTTCTTCCCCGAGCACGGCGCACCCACCGCCGACGACATGCTCGAGACGGTCGGTCAGGTCTACGGCGTCGATGAGGCCGGCCTGCCCGTCCACCTCGCCAATGTGTACTGCTATGACGCCGATCAGTTCGCGGCCCGCGTGCGGGCCGTCGAGGAGATGATCGGGCACACGATGGAGCGCTACACGGTCTGGGAGGACAACACCGTCACCTCCCTGGACGCCCGTCAGGCGGGCGCCCGCGTGCAGACCGGCCAGAGCGTGGTCGCCGGCGCGCTGTCCTCGCTCTCCGACGTCAACGTCACGGGGGGCTTCCACGTGATGGATACGGTGGCCTACGCCAAGGAACTCGACCTCCAGGGCGTCGTCCAGACGGACACGATCGCCAAGATCACATCCGTCACCACGCCCGCGGAGGTCATCGACGTGCGCTGGGCACGCCTCCTGGCCCAGCACACGGGCACCTACTACGAGGGTGAAGCCGAGTTCGACGACGAGAACCCGCCCCCGGAGGGGCTCATCTTCGCCGAGGGTGACATCACGGTCACCACGACGGGGCTGAAGGGCAAGTTCACCTTCGCCTCGGCCGCGGGCATCGTGACGCTGCAGGGCAGCCGGGTCGACGCCACGGGCTACCTCTCCGGCGTGCTCGTCGTGGCCTACACCTGCCACGCGAAGATCGGCTGCCACCAGAGCACCCTGCGCGGCGAGATCTCCGCGCCGCTCGGGCGCATCGAGCTGCACGCCACGGACATGACCCTGCACGGCATCTGTTTCGGCTGCGAGGTCTACACGTCCGGCGGTTCCATGCTGCTGACCGACGGCACGGACCCGTACATGGGCCCGACCAAGTAGCGCGCGCGGCTACGACCCGAGGACGTCCTCGATCGCCGATCGCAAGGCGTCGGCCGATAGAGGCTTGGCGAGGACGAGGCGAAACAGTCCGTCCGTCTCTCCCGCCAGCTGCTTCGGGTTGTTGCCCGTCAACAAGACGCGCGTTGTCGTGGGGGCGCAAGTCCGCGCCTTCTCGGCCAACTCGATGCCGCTCATGTGCGGCATCCCGTGGTCGGTGATCAGGATGTCGAACGCGCCGTCGTCGAGCAGCCCCAGGGCTTCCGCGCCGCCGCCGGCTTCCGTGACCTCGTGGCCGAACACGCCAAGCAGGCTCGCGACGACGTCACGCACGGTCGGTTCGTCGTCCACGAGGAGGATCCGCGCCGCGCCGCGCGCCGGGGCGTCCGCCTTGTCGGCGTTCGTCTTGCGCGTGTCGGTCACGCCGTCGGGGGCCGCGGGGAGGTCCAGCACGAACACGGTGCCGCACTCGGCCCCGGGCCGGATGTCGATGGTGCCGCCCATGCGGTTGATGATGCTCCAGCAGATGGCCAGGCCGAGGCCGTGGCCGCGACCGCCCTTGGTCGTGAAGAAGGGCTCGAAGATGCGCTCGCGCACGGCGGGGTCGATGCCCTCACCGGTGTCCTCGACCTCGATCACGGCGCGGCCGTCGCGGACCAGCGTGCGCATGGTGACGTCGCCCCCGGCCGGCATGGCCTCCAGGGCGTTCAGCACGAGGTTCTGCACCACGTCGCGCAGGTCGGCGTAGCGCCCGACGACCAGCGGTACATCGGCGCACGTCTGGTGCAGGCGGTGGGAGCCGTCCTGGAAGCGGTGGGCCACGGCCTCGCCGACGTCGCGGACCAGACCCTCGAGCCCGATGCCCTCCGGCTCGCCGTCGGCCGCACCGCCGCCGGCGAACTCCTGGATGCGGGCCACCGTGCCCGCGCCATCCAGGGCGCAGGCGTGCAGGCGGTCCACGGTGGGGCGCCGGCCCTCCGTGGTCTCCGGGTGGTGCAGAAGCAGTTCTGTCAGGCCGAGCAGGGAGGCGAGCAGGTTGTTGAAGTCGTGGGAGACACCGGCCGCCATCTGCCCCAGGGCACGCAGGCGCTCGGTCGAGACGAGCTGGGCCTGTGCCTCCCGCATCTTCT
>JARGNS010000380.1:0-1681 GCA_029213105.1 Planctomycetota bacterium | reverse complement strand
GCGGAGGGTGAGGTCGGCCTCGGAGAAGCGCTGGGGTTGGGTGCGCTGATCGAACTCGATGACGCCGATCACCTCGCCCTCGACGATCAGCGGCGCCCCGAGAATGGAGACGAGCCCGAGCTCGAGGACGCTTTCCTTGGTCTGGAGCTCGGGGTCCTGGGTCGCATCCCGCACCAGGGTCGGACGACGCTCGTCGATCACGCGGCGCACCAGCGTCTCGCTGATCTCGCGGCCGCCGTCACGGCGGCTGTCCATCACGCGCAGGGAGCCGTCGCGGCCGACGAGGATGACGACGCTGTTCTCGGCGTCGAACAGTTCGCTCAGACGATCGCGGATGTAGGCCAGCAGCTCGTTGCGATCGTGGATGCGATTCATGCGTCGCCCGAGTTCGAGCAGGCGCTCGAGACTCGAGTGATCCGGCATGCCGGCGACGTCCTGGACCGGCGCTTCGGCCGCCCCCAGCAGGCGGCCGGAGCGCGTCAGCAGGTCGTGCAGGCGGCGGCGGTCGTACGCGTCGCCTCCGATCCCGTTCTTGGGACTCATCGCAACACCTCCTCGGTCAGGCCGCGGCGTTCTTCTTCGGCGCACACGAGGGCGTCGAGCGCCCGCAGGATGCGTCGTCGTTCCGGGTGGCTCAGGTACCGCGCCGGGTCGTCCTGGGCGCGGAGGCGCAGGAGCGCGTCGTTCATGGCGTCCGCGCAGCGCCGCCACCAGCCCAGGGCACGCTGGCGCTGGCCGAGCCGCAGGGACTGCCAGCCCTTCAAGGCATGGGCGGCGATGACGAGATCCGGCACGCCGAGCGCCTCGGCGAGTCGGCTGCCGCCGGCGAGCTCGCGGGCCGCGCGATCCGGATCGCGCTCGCCGTCGAGGATCGCCAGGGCCAGGGCGGCCTCGCACTGCAGGCGACGCGCCTCGAGCGCCTTCGCGGTGGCCCGGGCCTGGTCGAGGTGGGTGCGCGCACGACCGGGGTGGCCGAGCCTCATCGCCAGACGACCCTGCTCGAGCCGGCACCACGCGACATTGAGGGTGTCGCCTTGCTCCTCGAAGCCCGCCCGCGCCGCGTGCATGTCGGTGCGCGCGCGCTCGTGATCCCCGGCCAGCAGGTGGGCGCGGGCTCGCAGCAGCAGCAGATCGAAGCGCTCCGTGGCGCGCATGCTCGCGGGGAGGCTGTCGATCGTCCGGCTCGTTCGAGCCACCGCCGCGCGGGCGTCTCCCAGCTGCAGCAGCAACTCGGCTTCCTGGAACGCGAAGGGCAAGGCGTAGGCATCCCCGGCATTGGCGGCCGCCAGGAGGTCACGCGCTTGGGCGAGCTCCTCGCCGGCGCGTCCGAGCTCCCCCTTGTGGAGGTAGAGCGCGGCGCATTGCCGGCGCGTGATGGCCTCGCCGATCACGTCACCGGCGCGCGCGCGCAGGGCGAGGCTCTCTTCGAGCTGGGCGAGGGCGTCGCCGTACTCCCCGAGCTGATTGCAGACGAGGGCCAGGTTGCTGAGCGAGACGGCCTGGGCCTGGAGGCTGCCCACCTCCCGCTTGAGGCGCAGGCTCTCGGCGTAGTGACGGCGTGCCGTGCGGAAGTCGGCGCGCTTGATGGCGATGTTGGCCAGGTTCGTCAGCGAGCGCGACTCCCCATCGAGATCGCCTTGGCTGCGGCGCAGCGTCCGGGCCTCGGCGTGGAGCCGCGCCG
>JARGNS010000379.1 GCA_029213105.1 Planctomycetota bacterium | reverse complement strand
TAGACATGATCCACGGGCAGGAACAGCACCTCGCGTCCGACGGGCTGCAGTCCCAGCACCACGTGACGTACGTTGCGCAGGCTTGTCAGGCCACCGCCTTCGCGATGCACGTGGGAGAGCAGGATGGCCTGCTGCTCGTGGTACAGGGCGCCGACCTCGTCGCGGGTTTGCGTCGCGGCCGCGAGCACGGCAGCGAGTCCCGGCACGGTGGCCATCTCGGTAAGCGAGCGGGTGATCGTCGTCTTGTGGCGCGGCGAGAGATGGGGGTTGCGCAGGAAGGGCTCCCACCTGTTGCGAGGGATGCCCAGCTCGGTGAGCGTGCGCGCGTTGTGGCGGTAGAGCTCGAGCGGCGTCTTGTCGCGCAGCAGGCGCGTCACGTCGGCCTGCCACTTCGCGGTCGTCACCGCGGCGAAGCCCACCACCGGCAGCGCGAGGGAGGCCAGGTCCACGCCGAGGCTGCCCGCCGCGCGGGCCGAGCCGATCTCGCGCAGGAACGTGCGCACCTGGGGATTGGTCGAGTAGACGTCGAGGCCCAGTTGCGCGGCCATCGCCCGCTGCTCGTCCCCGTAGAAGGCGTTGCCGCCCGTGGAACCCTCGTAGTTCGAGGTGCGGCCGCCGGTGATCAGGTCCCGCACGCGCAGGCCGGTCTTGGAGAGCCCGCGTCCGATCTTCTTGAAGCCATCGGCCGGATCGAGCACGAGTTCCACGGCGCCCGTCGGGATGGAGGCCAGGCTCTTGCCGAGCGAGCGGACGAACTCGCTGCCACCCTCCATCTTCGTGACCCGCGACAGGACTTCGGCTTCGTGGGCACGGATCTCGACCAGGCGCCGGGAGGTGACCGCGTACACGCCGAAGTCGGTCTCGACCTCGTAGGTGTGCTGCAGGCGATCCTGCCCGATCTTCGGGCGCACGGTGTGGTGCGGGCCCTTCATGAGCGTGGCCGGCAGGACGTCGCCGGCGACGGCCTGCGGCGGGGCCTCGTAGGCCGGCGCGTCCTCGGCCACGGCGGCCGCAGGCCGCAGCAGGGGGGCGAGCAGGACGGCGAGCACGGCGAGGCGGATGCGGGGGGTGAGCATGGACTCTCCTTCAGGGGGAGGGATACCCGCCCCCCAGGGTCCAAGGCGCAGTTGGCGGTGCCTTCGTCAGGAAACCCCAACAGCCCCGACGAATGGGGGTCCTAGCGCAAGCGATCGACGCGGTCGGGATGGAGGCAGCTGCAGAGATCGCGCAGGGCGGCGATGCAGAGGCGCTCGATGACGAACTCGCATGCGCCCACGAGCACGCGGACCCTGCCGGCGTCGATGAGGGAGAGGAAGTTCGGCAGGCCCGTCCCGAAGTGGAGCGTCTCGACGTAGAGGATCTCCTCGTCGGTCTCGACCACGCTGCCTTCCCAGCGCATGGCCGACTTCGTCGTGTTGCCGTCGATGACGATGTAGACGTACTTCTCTTCCTTGAAGCGGAAGCCGACCTTGTTGACCAACACGAGGCTGAGGGCGAAGACGGGCGCGTCCTGCACCAGGAACACCTCGGCGCTGGGCGTGCAGGCCAAGCGGCCGTAGGGGCCGGAGATGCGTCCCTTCGGCATCGAGACGACGCCCTTCTTGAGGCCGCTCTTCGTCGTGACGATGTCCACCGCGCTGTCCTTCGGGGGCGCGGGGATCTTCTCGGCGATCTTCGGGTCCTTCAGGAACGGCGGCAGGTCCTTGGCGCCCTGCGCATCCTTGCCCGCGTCGGCGACCGGGCCGGCGTCGGCGATCTTCGGATCCGCCGGCTTGGCGTCGCCCCCCTTGACGGCGGGCACGCCCTTCTCGAGGGCCGCGACGCGCTTCTCGAGTTCCATCATGCGGGTCGTGAGCTGCAGCAGCGTGCGGGCGAGCGCGCGCTCCTCCTTCTTCGTCGCGGCGGACGGGGCGGACTTGCCGTCCAGCGTGCCGATGCGCCCCTCGAGCTCCTTGAGCTCGCGTTGGATGCGCTCGTACCAGCGCACGAGCCGTTCCTCCTCGCCCCCGGCCGAGGCCGGGGTCATGCCCAGCAGAAGCAGCAGGATGAGGGCCAGGGCACAGGGAAGTCCCTTGCCGGGCAGCAGGCGGGTGAGAGGGGCCATGCGCATCGTCTCCTCCAGGGGGCATCCAGACGCCCTGGAGGGTACCACCACGGGTCTAGGGGGCCGGGGAGGACGGCTCGAACGCGTCGGCGAGGAAGCGCCCCATCAGTGTCAGCTCCTCCGCGCAGACCTCGTGCTCCATCGGATAGTCCTTCCAGCCGATCACGTAGCCGAGCTCCACGAGCCAGTCACGCGCCGCCTCGCCGTTGGCCAGGGGCACCATCGGGTCGAGGCTGCCGTGGCACTGCAGGATGGGGATCCCGTGATTGGCCTCGGTGCGCTGGGCTGCGATGCGGTCGCGGTCGACGATGTAGGTCGAGAGCGCGAGGAGGGCGGCGAGCGGCTCGGGATGGGTCAACGCCAGCTCGAAGGCGACCGCGCCGCCCTGGGAGAAGCCGGCCACGGCAATGCGTGCCGGCTCGATCCCGCGCGCCACCTCGGCGTCGACCAGCGTGCGTACCTTCGCGACCGAGCGCGCGAGGCCCTCGCTGTCGTTGCGCCCTTCGGCACCGAGGTCCATGTCGCGGATGTCGTACCAAGCCGGCATCACCATGCCCATGTTGAGGGTCACGGGGATGGCGTCGGCGGTCGGGAACACGAAGCGGACCCCGTGGCCCTCGGGCAGGCCCAGGTAGGGCACGGCGGGGACGAAGTCATGGCCGTCGGCACCGAGGCCGTGCAGCCAGATCACGGAGGCCGTGTGCGGGCCGGGGGCTTCGATCTCGACCGTGGGCAGGGGGGTGTCGCTCATGCGCGCAGGGTAGTCCTCCGCGGGGCCTCACGCACGGTCTGTCGATCGGCGCGCTACTTCTTCCGCCAGGGGACGAAGACGTGCGGGGCCGGTCAGGGGCGCAGGCCGCCGTGCTCTCGTCGCGCCATGCGGAACATCATGGCCGCGGCCAGGATCTCGAGGACCACCACGCCCAGGAACACGGGGGTCGTGCCGAACGCGCTGTGCAGCACGGTGCCCACGGTCATGCCGATCAGGGCGCGAATGCCCACGGCGGCGAGATGTGCGTTGAGGTACGGCACCGGATCACGGCCGCGCGCCATGGCGATCGGTCCCAGGTTCCACGTGATGTTCACGCAGGCCATGGCGACGCCGAAGATGCCGAAGGCCAGGAACATGCCGAGCTTGTTCGGCAGCGCCCAGAGCGTCAGGGGGAACAGGCCGAGGATCAGGAAGCCGATCCCCGCGAGGCGCAGGATGCCGATGCGGTCGGCCAGGCGGCCGGCGAGCGGGCTCGCGGCGATCATCGTGATCCAGAAGATCGCGCCGCGGGCGATGCCCACCTCGGTGTACGAGACGCCGATGTCGTCCACGAGGTACAGGGGCAGGACGGGCTGCAGGGCGAGGAAGCCGAGGCCGTACACCATGAAGCACGCCTCGTAGGCCAAGAACGAGCGGTCGCGCAGCAGGGTGGTCCACGCGGAGGGATGCGTGACCATGTCGCTGGGGACGGCCTGGGCCCGTCGTCGGCGCAGGCGGCCCCACTGCACGTAGGCGTACACGCCGAACCCCGCCGCGAGTGCGTAGGCCAGCGTCCAGGCCTCCGCATCGCGATCGAGCCACATCCCCACGGGGATGCTCACGAGCAGCACCGCCGCCCCCTGCACGGCTGCCGCGCGACCGAACCAGCGTCCGCGGGCTGCGGGTCGGTAGTTGCGCGCGACGATCGTGTTCTGCACGGGCACGAGCAGCATCTGCGCCACGAGGACCGTGACCGCCAGCCAGACGAAGGCCCAGGCGCTCCAGTCGGCCTGGCTCAAGAGGGGCAGTGCGAGCAGGGCGTGCAGGCCGACGCCGAGGGTGCGGAACGGATGACGGCCGACGAACGTGTCGCTGCTGGCGGGGTTCCAGACGCCGGCCATGAGCTGCGTCGTCGCAGGAATCAACATCAACGCGAGGATCTGCCAGCGATCGGCGCCGAAGTGCTTGCGGGCGACGTACTCGTTCAGGATCAGCACGCCGTACAGCGCACCCTGCCCGGCGGCAGCGCGAACGTGGTAGTGGGCGGTGTAGCGCTCGAACATCACGGCCGGCTCCGGGGGCGC
>JARGNS010000378.1 GCA_029213105.1 Planctomycetota bacterium | reverse complement strand
CGTGATCACTGGGAGGACTGGCTTGCCGCCCTGACGGCCAGTGGCGAGGAGACCAAGCTCCGCAGCGCCATCCGGCGTCTGCTGCGCGGCATCCCCCGCCAGACGCTCGCCCAGGAGACGAAGGACGAGCTCAAGCACCACCTCGCCGACTCGTACTGGCGCTCGATCGGCGCGGAGATCGCCCTCGGGAACGAAGCCGGCCGCCTCGAGGCGCTCGCCCTGCTCGACCAGGCCGAGCGCATCAGCGCCGCCGAGGACATGCCCCTCTGGCTCGCATGGACGCGCGCCTGGCTGCACAACGCCCTCGAGCGAACCGCAGCCCGGGACGAAGCCATCGGCGAGGTCGACCGCATCATGCAGGCGCGCCTGGCCGCCGCTACGGCCGAGTTGCGCGCCGACTTCCACGAGGAGTCCGGCGGCGATCCGCGCCCCGAGCGCGAGATGGCCGCCGAGATCCGTGAGCAGTTGCTCCCCCTCCAGCGCATCGACTTCCCCGACGGCTTGAGTGCCTCCTGGAAAGCTGCGCGCGTCTTGCTCACCGGCGAGTCCGCGACCGTCGCGGCACCCCACAAGCCGACCGATCGTGAGGGACCGGAGGGACGCCTGCGCGTGCGCTGGACGTTCACCACGGAAGGCCAGGCGCCGGTCGTCTCCGTACTGCCTCTCGATGCCGAGCGCCTGCTCATCAGTGACGTCGCCGGCGACCTCCATGGCGTGGATCGCAGGAGCGGCAAGCTGCTCTGGCACCTTCCCGGGGCCTACACGGCGCGCGGCGTCGGCGCGCCCGGCCCGAACGCCCACCTGGCCCCGGCGCGCCCCCCGGTCCGCGCCCCGGGCGGTTCCTTCTTCCTGCCGGCCCCGGGGCGCGTGCTCTGCCATGGGCCCGACGGGACGAAACGCTGGGAGGCCAGCCTCGGCGCGACCGGCGGCCAGACGACCCCCGTCGCCCTGGCCACGGATGCACGCGGCGTCTACGTCTACGAGAGTGCGTCGGGCGAAGTGGCCTGCTTCCGCCACGCCGACGGGAAGCTCGTGTGGCACCGACGCCTGCGCATGAAGGCCCAGTCCACACCGCTGGCGCAGGGCGAGGGCATGGCCCTCTCCGAGGGCCGCCTGCTCGTGTACGGGCCGCGCACGGCGATCCTCGATCTGGAGGACGGCACGCTGCTCTGGAGCTTCGAGCCCGACCGGGCGCGCAGCATGCCCGTGACCCTCGAAGAGCCGGACGACGAGACCCGGGGGCTCTTCGGACGCCGCCGTCGCCGCAGCGCCTTCCGCCGTCGCACCGCCGCCGCCACCCCCGCCGCGCAGCCTGGAGCCCAGGGTGCCCTCACCGTCCCCGGCAGGTTCGCGAGCAGTCCGCAGATGCCGCGCCTGCTCTCGGGTCGCGCGCGGCCCGCCAGCCCGGGCGCTCTCCGGCCCGCGCCCCAAGGCCCGGTGTTCCTCACGCCGGGTTCGCGCTCGCCCCAGACCTGGTCCCCCAAGGTCGTGCCCACCGCGGGCACGGCCGGGGTGGCACCGGCGGTCTACTGGGCCTCCCCACTCACCCAAGGCGAGGGCCGCCTCGGGCTCCTGGCCGGCAGCCGCATGGTGCTCGCACGCAATCGTCCGGTGGTGGGCACGAATGCGGCCCAGGGCGAGGCGATCCTCCTCGACACGGACCTGCCGATGTTCGCCCGCACGGAGCGCATCCTCGGAACGCCCGTCGCCATGTTCGGGCCCCGTCTCGCACTCCTGCAGCGCGGTCGCCTCGTCGTGTGGCATCTCGAGCACGGAACACGCGCACGGTTCGACCTGAAGGAGATCGCCGAGGGACGCGTGCTCTACCGCGTCCAGGTGGTGCAGGACGGTGGCTTCCTCTACCTCGCCGGGCCCGGCGGGTTGTTGTGCATCCACATGAGTACGCTCAAGGAGGTCTTCCGCGCGCCCTGGCCCGAAGCGGCCAAGCCCACGCGCAACGACGACCCCAGCAATCTGCAGCATCTCCTGCGCGGCACCATCGAGTTCCGCCCGACCCGTGGATGGAGTCCGATGCTCCCCGGCGTTGGCATGGCGGGCCGGCACACCCTCTACACGCTGTCCGATCCCTGGCGCGTGGTGGCACTCGAGGACGACACCGATGGCCGCTGACGAGGAACAGGTCTTCGATCCGGACTTCCTGCAGCGCCTGCGGACGCTGTTTTTCAAGCTGCGTCGTCGACGCATGCTGAGCAAGAAGGGCGTGCAGCAGACGCAGGCCGTCGGTTTCACTCGTGAGTTCAAGGACTACCGGCACTACACGCGCTCGGATGACTTCCGCGCCATCGACTGGCGCCTGTTCGCGCGTGTGGAACGCCTCTTCGTGAAGCTCTACGAGGAGATCCAGGAATTCCACGTCCACATCCTGGTGGATACGTCGCGCTCGATGATCGAGCCGTACCCGCGCAAGCGCGTCGCCACCCTGCGTCTGGCCGTCGCCCTGGCCTACCTGGGCTTGATGAATCAGCACCGCGTCTCGCTCTCCACCTTCGGCAGTGCCATGAAGCTCGAGGTACCCCCGCTCAAGGGGCCGGGGCACATCCATCGCATCCTGCAGCACGTCACCGGACTCGAGTTCGACGGCATGACGGACCTCGAGTCCCTGCGCCAGTTCCGCCCCAGCCGGGGACGACGGGGCATCGTGTTCATCCTGTCGGATCTGCTCGGGGGCGAGCCGGAGGCCTCCGCGGAGGCGCTGCAGGTGACCACGTCGTGGCCTGCCGAGGTGCATGTCGTCCACGTGCTGGAACCCGAGGAGATGCGCCCCACCATCGACGGGGAGGTCCGCCTCATCGACGTCGAGACCCAGGCACAACGCCAGCTCACGCTCACCCGCCGCGACATGGAGCGCTACGCGGCCGCCTTCGACAAGTACCTGCAGGACCTCGGTCAGTCCTGCCTGCGCCGCAAGGTCGACTACGTCACGTGGCGGACCGACCTCGCCTTCGAGAAGCTCTTCCTCGAGCTTCTCTCGCGCGGCAGCGCCCTGTCCCAAGGCTGATTGGACGCGCGACTCGCCATGCAGTTCCTTCATCCCGGCATGCTCGGCTGGCTCTGGCTCCTGGTGCCCGTGGTGCTGTTCTTCCTCGTCCGCCGGCGACCGAAGCAGGTCAAGGTCAGCACGCTGGCGTTCTTCAAGTCGCTCGCCGTGGCTGCGCCGTCTCACACGCCTGATCGCGCTCCTGATCGCCGCGGCGACCGTCGGGTTCGGGGTCTGGGCCCTGGCCCACCTCGTCGTCGCCCCGGAGTCCGGCGAGCTCAAGACCGTCCTCGTGGTCGTGGACGGCTCGGCCTCCATGAACGCGCGTGACGCAGACGGCAAGACGCGTATGGACATCGCACGCACGCGCCTGCGTGAGCGCTTGGCCGGTCTCGGCTCTGAGGTCGGTGTCATGCTGATGCGCTACGACCGCAGCCCCGAGATCCTCATGCCGACGACCTACGATCGGCGTGACCTCCTGCGATCCCTGGAGGGGCTGCAGGTACGGCCCGTCGAAGGCGACGCCGAGGTGGCGCTGCATCTCGCCGCACGATTGGCCGCCCTGGGCGCCCCCGCCGCGATCTGGCACGTCACCGACGCCCCCACTCTCGTCGCCCTGGGGGAGCAGACGCCCCCCGACCTCGATGATGCAGACGCCGGAGCGGTCGAAGCCCTCGCGCCGCCCACCGCGTCGGAACGCCTCGGCCTGCCCGACGATGTCACCCTCGAGACGATCGACATCGGTCTGGCCAGCCCGCGCAACGTCGGCCTCACGGCCTTCCAGATCCGACCGCGGCCGCTGGAGCGGGGACGCTTCGACGCGTTTGCGCAGATCCACGCCCAAGGCCCGGGTCCAGTCGACGCCAAGCTGGAAGTACGCATGGACGACACGCTGGTGGCGCTGCGTGACCTGACGATCCAGCCGGGCGCACGGGAGCGCCTGCTCATCCCGATCGAAGCAAGTACCGGCGCGGCCCTCGAGATCACCGTCACCACGAGCGGCGATGTCCTCCCGACCGACGACCGCGTGGTGGCACGCGTCCCCGAGTCACGCCCCATCCGCTTGCTCTGGGTGCGCGAGCCCGACGCGACCGATCCGTTCACGCAGCTGGCGCTCATGGCCCTGGGCGAGGAGGGCGTGCTGGAAGCGCATGCCGCCACTCCGGCGGCC
>JARGNS010000377.1 GCA_029213105.1 Planctomycetota bacterium | reverse complement strand
ATCGGGGCCTGCGGGCAGCTTGAAGCCTTCCGTGCTGAGCAGCCAGATGGAGCGGCGATCCCCCGTCAGGAAGTGCCAGCGATCCGTGCTGGCCGCATGGCGCTCGCCGTAGGCGCTCAGGACCTCCGGCGTGTCGTGCTCCGAGTCGACGGAGATGCTGACCAGGTGCACGTCGGAGCGGCGAGGGTGGCCTGCGAGCTCGGCCTGCAGCAACACGAGCTTGGAGGTCTGCACCGGGCAGGTGGCGCGGCAGCGCGTGAACATGAAGTTGCCGACCCAGACCTCGCCCCGCAACTCCTCGCTGCCGAACGGTGAGCCGTCCTGATCGATCAGGCGGAACTCCGGCGCCCGCGCATAGACGAACGGCGCCGGGGCGCGGGCGACCTTGCCCCCCGCCGGCGTTTCATCCCCGCAGCCCGCCAGCACGAGCCCCGCCAGCACGGCCAGGCAGGCCCACGGCGCGCGCCACGGCAGACTCATTGGAGGCCCTGCCGCTGCAGGGCGTCCCAGTAGTCGGCCTCGGACTGCACGACGACGTGGCCCTGGAGGCCCGGCGGCGGTGTGCCGCACATCTCACCACCCTCGAGCACGTGGCTGCCCGGGGCCTGGGCCTCGATGCGCAGCTCGAACTCCATGTCGGGGACGGCGACCTCGTTGAGGGCGAGGCTGGGGACCCGCAGGGAGTAGATGTAGTCCTGGCTGTGGAGGAGGACGCGCGTCGGCACGCCGACGGGAAGGTGCAGGTCCCCGCGGCCCGCGATGTCGTCGGCCGTACCGAGCACGCCGTCGGCCCCGGGGTAGCGCACGCGCCATACATGCGCGTCGCCCGTGACCTCGATCACGTGGACCGAGCCGATGCGCCCTCGCAGGGGGGCGGGGCCGTGGGCAGGCACGAACCACAAGAGCAGGCCCGCGAGGAGGGCGAACACGACCACGCCGCCCCGCACGACATGCGTCGTGCGGAGTCCGCGTGCGAACGTGGTGAAGTCGGACCGTGACATGCAGACACCCCATGGGCTCGCGAGGCGGCCCAGCGGGCCGTTCGTACCCCCGTTTCAGGGAACGAACAGGGCCCGAATTCCGACCCGGGCCCTTCTGCATGGCTCCGCGCTTACCAGTGGCGCGCATTGGAAACAGGGTTGCCAGTCGGGCGTCGAAAGGCAAAAGCATCGGGATTGCCATCGGACTCCGTACCGTGGCCCGGTGCTTGCCGACCTTGCCCGCCTCTACGAGTCCACCTTCGGCGCGGCCCCCGTCGCCGAGCAGCCCCTGGCTGGCGACGGCTCACGGCGACGCATGGTCCGCCTCGCTGCGGCGGACGGCCGCACCGTCATCGGCGTGCACGGCCCCGACGTACTGGAGAATCGCGCCTTCCTCTCCTACGGCGCGAGCCTGGCCGCCGCCGGCCTGCCCGTCCCCGCCATCCATGGCGCCGACCGCGAAGCCGGCGTGTACCTCGTGGACGATCTCGGGGACACCACCCTCTTCGACGCGCTCACCACCGCACGCTCGGCCACGGGCGAGGCCTTCCCCGCAGCCCTGCTGGAGACCTACCGCAAGGTCCTGTCGTGGTTGCCGCGCATGCAGGTCGAGGGCGGCCTGGCCGTGGACTACGACGTCGCCTACCCCCGTCGGCGCTACGACGCGCAGGCCATGCAGTGGGACTGCAACTACTTCAAGTACGACTTCCTGAAGCTCGCCCACGTCCCCTTCCACGAGGGCCATCTGGAAGAGGACTTCCAGACACTCATCACCTCCCTCGGCGAGGCCGCTGGCGAGCACTTCATGCACCGCGACCTGCAGTCGCGCAATGTCATGCTCATGGCTGGTGAGCCGTGGTTCATCGACTTCCAGGGTGGACTGCAGGGGCCACTCCAGTACGACGTCGCGAAGTTGCTCTACGAAGGCAAGGCGGCCCTGCCGGCCGACGTGCGCGCCACGCTGCTCGACCACTACCTCGAGGCCCTGGCGGAGCACGTCCCCGTCCAGCGCGAGACGTTCCTCGCCCACTTCCGCGGGTTCGTCGTGTTGCGCATCCTGCAGGGGCTGGGTGCCTACGGCTTCCTGGGCCTCTACGGGCGCAAGCCCCAGTTCCTCGCCAGGATCCCGCACGCCATCCGCGACCTCGAAGACCTGCTCGCGGACGGCTTCCTGCCCGTGGCGCTGCCCGAGCTGCGCGCCGTGTTCGAGCGCCTGATCGGGAGCGAAACCCTCCGGCGCGAGGCCCCCGCCCCCGGGGCGGACCTGACGGTGCGCATCGCCAGCTTCAGCTACAAGCGCGGCCTGCCCGCGGACGAGGGCGGCCACGGGGGCGGCTTCGCCTTCGATTGCCGTGCCCTGCCCAACCCCGGCCGCCTCGCGGCCTACGCCGGGCGCACCGGGCTCGACGAGGACGTCGTGACCTGGCTCGAGACCCAAGCAGACGTCGAGCCGTTCTTCGAGCGCGCCTGCGCCCTCGTCGAGGCCCAGGTGGAGGTCTACCGGGCCCGGGGCTTCGACTCCCTGCAGGTGCTCTTCGGCTGCACGGGTGGTCAGCACCGCTCCGTGTACATGGCCGAGCGCCTGGGGGCAGCCCTGCGGGCGCGCTACCCGGACCTGACCTGCCCCGTCGTGCACGCCGAGACGCTGCACTGGCCGCCGCGGAGTTGAGCGTGGATGCGATGATCCTCGCCGCGGGCTTCGGCACCCGCCTGCGCCCCCTGACCGATCGGCTCCCGAAGGCGCTGGTGGAAGTCGGCGGCATCCCGGTGCTCGAGCGCAATGCCCGCCGGCTCGTGGCGGCCGGCGCCGATCGGCTCATCGTCAACGTGCATCCCTTCGCGGACGCGATCCGCACCCATGTGACCGATCGCCAGGCCTACGGCGTGGACGTGCGCATCGCCCACGAGGTCGAGGCGCCCCTCGAGACGGGCGGCGGCCTGCTGGCCGCACGGCCCCACTTCCGCGCGCAGGCGCCGTTCTTCCTGCACAACGCGGATGTGTACACCGACCTCGATCTGCGCGCCCTCTATGCGGCGCACGAGGCCAGCGGCGCGCTGGTCACGCTCGCCATGATGGAACGCAACTCCCCGCGCGGCCTGCTCTTCGACGATCGCGGCCTGCTCGGCCACGTGAACGATGAGCGCGGCACCCGCCTCGAAGTACGCCCGCCCGAGGGCGAGGTTACGCGCCTGGCCTTTGCCTGCGTGCACGTCATCGAACCCACGATCTTCGACCGGATCACGGAAGCGGGCCGCTTCGGCATCTTCGATCCGTACCTGCGGCTGGCCGCAGAGGGCGCGCGCATCGCCCCCCACCGCGTGGACGGCTGCACGTGGGTGGACATCGGCCGCCCCGAGCAGCTGGCCCACGCCAACGAGCTGGCCGCTACCCGGTGAAGACGCCCGGCGGCGCCCGCAGGTGGCCGCCGCTCGCCGCGACCTCGATCTGCTCCGCCGAGAGCTGGCCGCAGCCCATGCCCTCCTGCTTGCCACCGCTGTAGCGGATCTTGACCGGGCACGCCAGACGTCGCAGGCGCGAGGTGAAGTCCTTCACCTCGCCGAAGGACGGCGGTCGGTACCCGACGCCCGTCTCGTTCCACGGGAGGACATTCAGCATGTAGCGCATGCCCGCGAGCTCCCGCCCCAGTGCATCCACGTGGTCATCATCCATGTTGACGTCGGGAATCGCCACGTACTGGAAGGTGAGCCACTTGCGATCGAGCACCGCCTGCACCGTGCGCATGGCGGCGAGGAGCTCGGGCAACGGATGCGTACGCGCGATGGGCATGATGCGCTCCCGCGTTTCCTGGATGGCCGAGTGCAGTGAGAGATGCAGCCGCCAGGGCTGGCGTTCGGCCACGAAGCGCTGGATCTGCGGCGTCAGCCCCACGGTCGAGACCGTGATGCGCCGCTTGGAGATGCGCGCGCCGTACTCGTGCGCCATGGTGGTGGCGGCCGCCATGACCGCGTCGTAGTTGTGCAGGGGTTCCCCCTGCCCCATGAACACGATGTCGCTGATGCGCGTACCCGCCCGCGCCTGGGTCGCGAGGACCGACTCCGTGATCTCGCCCGCGGAGAGGTTCTTCATGAGCCCCAGGCGGCCGGTCGCGCAGAAGGTGCAGCCCAGCCCACAGCCCGCCTGCGACGAGATGCAGAGGGTCCGTCCCTTGCGGTTGCTCAGGAGCACCGTCTCG
>JARGNS010000376.1:2028-4207 GCA_029213105.1 Planctomycetota bacterium | reverse complement strand
CAACAAGTAATTCAAGGGTGGCGTGGGGGATCGAGCCGGGACCTGGGGCGGCGGTCCCGTCCGCCGGTACGGTGGAGCCGCCGGCGCGACGCGCCGGTTCTCCGGAGATCCATGCCGCGACTGCTTGCCCTCCTCCGCCCCCTGGCCACGAGCGCCCTGTTCGTGGGGCTTGTGGTGGGTTCGGGGCACGCCGAGGAGGCCGCGCCCACGACGGTGGCCCTGCGGCCGGTGAAGCTCGAGGCGCCGCTCGACATCCCGCCCCTGGCCCGGCGGCCGCTGGGCCCCGAGGCCGTACCGGCGTGGCTCGGCGAGGGGGCGGCGGTCGAGGCGACGCGCACGGGGCTGAAGCTCACCAGCGCCACGAAGCGCTTCCGACGCACGCTGCTGACGCCGAAGAAGACGCAGCGCCTGAACCTCGGCACCCGCAAGGCGCCGCGCGAGCTGCTGCTGTTCGCCGGCCCCGAGGGCTACGAGGTCGGGGTGGCGACGGCGTGGCAGGGGACGTTCGGCAAGCACCGTCTGCTGTTCCTCGACACCGACCTCGACGGCAAGGTCACGGTGGGCGTGGACTGCATCCGCTGGGGCGCTGGCGTGATGCGCCGCATCACGTCCTACGGCCTCGTGCCGATCGGCAGCGCCAGCGCGCGCTTCACCGTCACCCCGACGGAGACCGGCTTCAGCGCAACGCTCACGCCGCTCCCCGCACCCAAGGGAAACAAGCTGCAGCTCGCCTGCCTGACGGCCTGCAACGACGTGCGCAACCGTCTCTACGGCCTGCCGCCGCTCGGGCTCGATGAGGCCAAGTCGCTCGGGTGCCAGAAGCACGCGACCTATCTGTTCCTCAACAACTACGACTTCCTGGGACCGTGGGATGGCGTCGGAAGCCACGGCGAGAAGCCCGAGGCCCCGGGCTACTCCGAGGACGGCGCGCGGGCCGGACGCTTGAGCACGATCGGCGGCCGGGGTGATGCCGCGCTGACCGCTCGGGATCAGTCGCGCACGATGATCCACCGCATCGCCTGGCTGGGCGTGCCCGACGAGGGCCTGGGCATCGGCGTCGAGGCGCGCAGCAAGAACAGCCACGTCCACGGCTACACCGTCGTCTGGGCGCCGAGCCTCCCGACGATCAACGAGGCGCGCCCGCCGATCCTCGTGCCGGCCCCGGGCGCCCGGGGCGTGGCGGTGGGCGTGGCGCGCCCGACGTCTACGACCACGGCGCGGGCATGCCGATCTCCGTGACCCTCGGGGCATGGAGCTGCAAGGACATCACGCTGCGGCTCTACCGCGAGGGCGCGAAGGCCGCCGTGCATGCCGTGGAGGGGACGTTGTTCACGCCGCAGCAGCCCATCAGCAAGCTGCGCAAGCACAACGAGCAGTCCGTGTTCTTCCTGCCGACCGCGCGGCTGCTGCGCGCTACGCGCTACCGCGTCGTGTTCGATGCGACGCGCGAGGATGGCCGGGACACCAAGCTGCACTACGTCTGGCGTTTCGAGACCGGCGACAAGTAGTCCACCCCCTTGGGTTCCTCGCGCGTTCCGGTGATGCTGCGTGCAGCCGGAGGACCCGTGAATGGAGTTCCACGAACGCATGGCCGTCGCCCACGCGCTGCACACCTTCTGGAATCCCGTGTCCGAGGACGTGGTCGACGAGCTGCTCTGGGCACTCGACCTGCAGCCGGGGCAGCGTGTGCTCGACATCGCGTGCGGCGCGGGCGAGCTGCTCCTGCGCATGGCCGCCCGCCACGGCGTGTGCGGCGTCGGCGTCGACGTCAGCCCGTGGGCGCTCGAGCGTGCTCGCGACGCCCAGGCCGCCACGCTGCCGGAGGCCGACCTGGCGTTCGTCGAGATCGACGGCAAGGCGTACCGCCCTCCGGCCGAGCACGTGCACGACATCGTCACGCTCGTCGGGGCATCGTGGATCTTCGACGGCTACGAGGGCACGCTCTCTGCGTTGCATGACCTCGTGCGTCCTGACGGACTCGTGCTCTTCGGTGAACCGTACTGGCGCGGCGCCGTGCCGCCTGCCGAGTACCTGCAGGCCGAGGAACTGACCCCCGAGAGCTTCACGGACCTGGCCGGGCTGCATGCCGCCGCGGAGGCCGCGGGCTTCCGCCTGCGCTTCCAGATCGTCTCGACGGGGCAGGACTGGGACCGCGACGAGATGCTGCCGTCCCGCGCGG
>JARGNS010000376.1:0-2018 GCA_029213105.1 Planctomycetota bacterium | reverse complement strand
CGATCGCTGGGCCGCGGCCCAGCCCGAGCACCCCGATCGCGCGGCGGTGCTCGCGCGCCAGGTCGAGGCCCAGCGCACGTACCTGCGCTGGGGCCGTGACGCGCTCGGCTTCACGCAGATGGTGCTGCGGCGCATCGACTGAGGCCCTAGCGCGCCCAGAGGATCGTCCAGCGCACGCGTCCCTTGGCCGGCGGCTCGGGGTACTCGATGGCGTAGGGCGTGCCGGGCGATACGTAGCGATCCTCGAGCTGCATGCCGAGGTGGATGTGGTAATGCCCTGCGGGCAGGGCCGGCAGGAGCAGGCGGTTCTTCTCGATGCGCACCGGCATGCGCTGGCGGAAGAGCAGCCCATCCCAGATCGACACGGTCAGGTCTGTCCCACCGAGGAGCATGCGTACATCGCCGTCGAGTTCGACCTCGCAGGTCGTGCGCGGGTGGGCGTCGGCCGGCAGCGAGAGGGGCAGCACGTCCCCACGGGCGCGCGTCATCGTGGCATCGGCGCGCGCCAGCAGCCCGCCCTCGCGGTCGAGGAGGTAGACGCGGCTGTCTTCCTCCTCGAGGAGTTCCACGACCGCGACGCCGTCGGTCAGCGTGTTGGTTCGTGCGGCGCGCTCCTGGACCGTCCGATTGGCGAGCGGATCCTGCCCCAAGGCCGCCGCGAGCGGCATGCGACTCATGCTGCCGGCGCCGGCGACCTTCACGAGCGAGAGCGGGCAGACCACCATGGAGCCGAAGCGCTCACGCAGGTCGGCGCTCAGCGTGCACTCGACGCGCGTCGGGATGACGGCATCGAGCACCACCCGCGTCGGGGCGCCGGCGCGCACGTCGAAGTCGGACTGGGCGACGATGCGTCCCTCGATGCGGGCGATGCCGCGGTAGCGACCCGGCATGGAGACCCGGACGGAGCGCGAGCGCTGCTTGCTGCGGCCGCCGCCTCCCAGGCTCTGCCCCGATGCGAGATTCACCACGTGGAACATGACGTGGCCGCGCTTCGGCAGCGGGATGTCCAGGGGCAGCACGGTCTCGACGCGTGGCGAAGCGTCGGTCCCCGTCAGCATCAGCGCCCGCTCGGCGGGCACGCGGACCTGGGTGGCGACGCCGGTGTACTCGTTCGCGTGCTCATCCCGGTAGACCACGCTGATCTTCGGCCAGACCGTGCCGGATTCCGTCCCGCTGTCCATGCGCAGCTCCCCGCGGGCGTCGAGCTTGCGCTCGATCACCCGCTCGTCCGGCGCGATCAGGGTGACGTCGGCGCCTGCGGCGTAGCGTCCATCCGGGAGCGTCGCGCGCACGACGATGCGTCGCATGCCGACGTCGGGATCGCCTTCGAGCGTCACGACGACCAAGGGGCCCAGGGCTGGGGCGAGGCGCACCGTGCCATCCAGGTAGCCCGCCGCGGACACGAGGACGCGCGCGGGCGCGGCGGACGCGGGCCAGAAGACGTCCCGGACGCCGTCCTCGCCGGCCTCCACGCGCATGCCCCGATCGGGCTGGGGGAGCGTGACCTCGAGGTCGGCAATCGGATGGCCGCGCAGGTCCACGGCGCGGATGCGTGTGCGCTGCAGGGGGCCGGCGGAGGCATCGCCTCCACGCGCGGCGCGCGCGGCGTCATCGACCCCGCGCAGCGTGGCGTCGCTCGGCGGGGCAGGCGCCGTCGGTGTCGACGTGTCGAGCTCCGAAGACGTGTCCGGCTCCGTCTGCCACCACGACACGAGGAGGAACGCGCCGAGGATCACGAGGCCGAGAAGGAGGAGGGTGCGGAGGGATGCGGTGCTCATGCGTTGCCCCTGGACAAGCGCGCGAGCACCGACCCGTGCAGGGGGTGCGCGCGCGGTCGTGAACCGGCGTGACTACTTCGACTCGGAGTCGGACTCGGCGGTTGCCGGCTTGCTGGCGGGCGTGTCGTCGTCGCCCGCGAGGGGAACCCGGCCGTCGATGTGCGGCGTCCCCGGGGGCTGGTCGTCCGGGTCATCCCCGAAGTACTCGGGGGGCAGGGGCGGCAGGGGAGAGTCGTCCTC
>JARGNS010000375.1 GCA_029213105.1 Planctomycetota bacterium | reverse complement strand
GATCCGCGGTCGGCGCGGCACCGCTCGTCTTGAGCGCACGCGGGCGCGTGTGATACCCCCGTCTCTCATCCGTGCGCGAGGCCGTCTCCAACGAGCCGGAGGGAGTCTGATCGAAACAGCTGCCGCACCAGTGGGAGTTCGAATCGCGCAGCGCCGTGCACATGGCGCAGCGTCGCATGCCGCTGCCCCCGTTCTCCTCAGCCCTCCGTACCGTGCCAGGCATACCCCCACGCGACGTCTTCGCCGCGTGGCTGACAGGATCCGCGTCCTTGCGATTGAGGGTGTCCAAGCGCAGCGGTGGCTCGATCCCCGGCCACCGGGCCGGGAGGTCTTCAAAGGCCACACCACCCCCCTCTCGGTACTCGGTGAGCGCCTCCCTGGCGCCGTTCAGGATCTCGGTATGCCGCGCGGCGAGCCAGCCTGCATTGCGGAGGGGCTTCGAGGCGACGTCCCGGTTGAACGTGGTGTTCGCCGTGGCCTTCCCATGCAGCTTCTTGATTCCGAGCAGCAGCGACTTGATGCCACCGATCACGATGGCCAGTACCCAGATGAACAAGCCCACGCCCACGGCGCCCTTCTTCTGCATGAAGAACGCCACGGCGCAGCCGAGCAGGAACCCGCCCCCAGCCCAGAGGGCGAACGGCGACTCTTCCTCGAACGAACCGGCGCGCTGTGCCTTGCGCTCCTGCGCCTGCGCAAGGTGCGCGGCCCAGCGGTGGTACTCCTGGGACGCCGTCCCCATGTCCACCTGCGCTTGGCCGAGCCCAGAGGCGAGCGAACGCAGCGCCTCCAGCTCGGGCCAGCCGGGCGGCTCGAAGTCCTCCCCGAGCGCCACCGATGCGGCCCGCCAGTTCAGGGTCAGCGTGCCGGACTTGCTGGCGGCATGGCCATGGGCAGCCCGCAGCACCGACACCGTCGCGAAGGGACGGTCCCATGAAGCGGCGGAGGCGGGGAACCGACGGGCGATCGCACGGGCGTCGAGGAGGGCGAACGAGCGCCCCGTACCGGCTTCAGACCGCACGGGCTCGTGCTCGAGTTCGACCAGGACCTCGACGCCTAGCTCCAACTCGGGAGCGCGTTCGGCGAACCGCAGGATCTCGACGAGCGCCGTTTCCGCAGGCGTCTCGACCGCCATCCCCACGTGTCCGGGCATGCCCCGGACGATCGCGGACGCGAGCGCCGCCGCAACGCCCATCGGCGGAGCCGCCGGCGCGGACGTCCAGAGCCTGGTCGGCGCGGGCGGCGCATCGGCGCACACATCGGCCAGCCGGCCGATCATGCGCAGCCAGCGCCGCTTCTCGTCGCACGCCGCGAGGATCGCGTGGTGCTCCAACACGCCCAGGCACTCGATCAGATCCGCTCTTGCCTCGGGGTGCATCTCCCCTGCGAGGCACTCCAGAGCAAGCCGCTCCAGGGGCCCATGCCTGGACCACGGCTCGACAACAGCCCGGCCAAGCACCGGCAGGGCCTCGCGCCAGAGTGCGCCCTCCGTCTTGAGGGCACCCTCCCACGCCTCCCGTGCGGCGGCTTCGCTCGCCGCAGCCGCCAACCTCTCCTCCTCGACAAGCGCGCGGCGGGCAAGTTCCTTGCGCGCGAGCTCGCGCCGCTTGCCCCGCCAGCGCTGGAAGGGAATCGTCCGGCACCCAACTCGAGCCGCGTGGCCACGAGGGCATCGCGGCCGCCATCCTCGCGCCCCTCGCGGATCCACTCGGCACTGGTGCGCACCCAACCCTCGAAGCCGCTGTCGAACAGGCCATGGAGCTCCGCCTCGACCCCATCCAAGGCGGCGGACCACGCCTTCGGGTCCCGCGCCTGCTTGGGCCGCACGGCGTCGATGTAGTTGATTACACCGATGGACTTGTCTAGCGCGCGTTCCACGTAGGCCAGATGCCCCACGACACTTCGTCGGCCGGCCATGGTGGCCTTGAAGACCCAGAGGACGACGTCGGCTTCCGTGATGACCTGCTGGGCCGCCTGCTCGTGCTGGAGGTTGTCGGAGTTGAACCCAGGCGTATCCAGGATCGTGACCGAGCGCAGGACTTCGGCCGGCACGCCGAGGATGATCCGCTCCGGCCGCTCGTCGGTCTCGACGCTGCGTTGATCGGCGTGCTGCTCGAGCGCCGCGAAGTCCACGACCTCAGCCCGGCCATCGGCGTAGCGAAGCTCAGCGTGCGGCTGATCCGCGTGCCGGATCTCGGTGAGACTCGCCGTGACCGGCGCCATGCCCTCGGGGAGTTGCACCGCGCCGCCAAGCAGCGCGTTGATCAGACTGGACTTGCCGGTGCTGAACTCCCCGAGGAACGCGACCCTGATAGGGCGGTCTGCGTCCGGAGGCGCGGCCGCCCGATCCAGGTCGGATCGCAGCGCCGCGAGTCGTGGATCGGCCGCGGCGTGCTCCGAGAGCGAGGCTACCAGCTCATCGATCTCGGCGTCGTCCTCGATCTCGTGGATGGCGGCGGCCTCGATGAGCGCTTCGTGCACGCGCATGGGGAGCGGCCGCTCATCCGTGCGTGCGGCGCACGCGCGGCCCCGGTCGGCCGCATCCGCCAGGGCGCGGGCCGTCCGGCCGAGTTCATGGCCCTCCCCCAGCAGCGATGCCACCTCGTGGAACGCAACGCCAGGCCTGTTCGCAGCCCAGGCGTGAACGAGACTGGCGACACGCTCGCGGTAGGCCACCGGGTCCAACGGTTACGCCGAGGGGCCGGGGAGGCCGCGAGGCTCTAGCTCTTCAAGCGCTGACTTCAGACGCTCGACCTCCGCGAGGCCGTCTTCACTCGACTCACTGCGTGCCACGGCGAGCCGATCCTGGAGTTCGTCCCGACGGCTGCGAACGATGCCGCGCAACTGGGCGCGGGTCGTACGACCAGCCGCGCCCAGTACGTGGTCCATGGCAGCGCCGAGGACCTTGCGCAGATCACGCGCCATCTGGGCCACGGGGATCTTCGGCCGGAAGATGCGCTCTGCAGCCTGATCCCAAAGACCCGCTCGCGTGGCCTTTCGATTGGCCAAAGCTGCCGTGACGCCGGCCGTGAGCATCAACGGGAAGGCGAGGGGGCCCGTGGCGACGAGCGCCACGATGCTCGCGACGATCGTCCCGGCGAGCGCGTCGCTCTCCACGTTCGGTTCGCGCGAGGTCTCATCGTCCTCGGCCGGGACCGCGTGGGCCTCGATCTCATACGCATCCGCCATCGGCTCGAAGTCGGGCTGCGGCATCGCCAGGGTCAGATCATCGACCTCGAGCCCCTCGGCCGTGCGCTGGAGAAGGGCGCGGAGGTGCTCGCCGAGTGCGTCGCGCACGCGCGGGATGCCATCGCGCAGTGCGCCCTGCATTTCCGACATGGCGGCGGGGCCCACCTCGCGCAGCACCCCGCCCACGGCATCCTTCGACGCACGGCCGCCATCCTCGAGTTCCCGCAACCGGGCTTCCATGCGCCGAACGGCCGGATCCACGACCTGATTGCCAAGTGCGGTCTCGAGCCGCTGAAACGCCCCGCCACACTCCGACAGGAGCGCCGTCTCGTCCTCGGGGAGCACCGCCAGAAGCTGCTCGAGTTGCTCCACGCGCAAGGCACGCCGCTCGTCGTCCATCTCATGGATGGCAAGCCGCGCCCGCAGCCGCGTGATCAGCTCACTCCGAATCGTGTCCACGAGGCGGGCGTTGCGGGCCGCTTCGGCCGGGCCCCGCTCCTCGCGCAGGAAGCGCTCGATCTCGGCGCGCAGTCCCTGCACCCCGGACGAGGCGAACGCGGCATCATCCCCGTCGAGCACGGCGTCCAAGCCATCGGCCGCAGAGACAAAGCAGAGCCTGCCCTCGGGCACGAGCTCGGCCAGCGCGGACTCGGCTCGCGCGCGCAGGTCCGCTCGGTCCCTCTCCTCCTTCACGAGGTCCGCCATGTTGATCACGACGAAGACGCGCGCCCGATCCTGGGGAACCATGCGCTCGGCGAGGAACCGCATCTCGCTCTCCCCCAGGAGGTGATCGGCGCGCGTCAAGAAGACGATCGCGTCCGCCTCCGGGAGGAAGGCCAGTGTGGTTTCTTCGCCGAGGTCGGCCGCGGCGCTGAGGCCGGGCGTATCGATCAGTTCCGTGGAGGCTCCGAGCCAAGAGGCCGAGGGCACCTGGAGGCGGCCCTCCTCGATGGGCTGCGCTCCCGCCTCGTCGGCACCTCGTCCCACCAGCGATCGGAACTGCTCGGCATCGACGTCT
>JARGNS010000374.1 GCA_029213105.1 Planctomycetota bacterium | reverse complement strand
TTCGGGTGCAGCCTGTTCGGGTGCAGCCTGTTCGGGTGCAGCCTGTTCGGGTGCAGCCTGTTCGGGTGCAACGCGGAGCGTCCTCGCCTAGTTGGCGTGGTCCTTCCAGCTGTCCTGATCGCGCACGAACTGCTCGAGGTGTGTCCGGTCATCCGACTTGATGTCATGGTAGCGCACGCGCACCGCGTCCACCGGTGTGTCGTCATCGTCGCCGGAGGCCATCTTGGTGACCTCGGTGATCTCGCCGCCCATCTCGAAGTAGTACTCCTTGATGGCGAAGGGCTGGCGGAACTTGAGCTTGAGGTGGGCGCCTTCCTTGAAGCCTGCGGAGATCTTGTCGTCGCCGTCGTCGGGCTCGTAGCGGAAGAGCAGTCCGTCTTCGTAGAGCGTGACGATGCGGCCGACCTGGTTGGGCGTGTCGTCGCCCTCGCCCTGGGGGCGGAAGAGCAACGGCACGCTGCCGGTCAGGGCCTCGTCGTAGTCGCCGCCCTCGAGGGAGATCTCGCCGATGTCCTCGCCGGTGCGGAAGTGCATCACGCCGCCTTCGACCGAGTCGAACATCTGGAAGACGTCGTCGAGGCCGAGCGTGGAAAGGGTCTTCTTGACGAACTTGCTGGGACGGGCGAGGACCATGCCGCCGCCTGCGTCCTTGAGCACCTTGCGGGTCTTGATGAGATAGCCGAGTGCTGCCGAGTTGATGAACTTGAGCAGGCGCAGATCCATGACGAACTGGTTGTCGCCGGCGGCGATCATGCGGTCGATGCGCTCGCTGAACGCGGGCAGGTTGAACGTGTCGAACTCACCCGTGAACTTGAGGATGATGACGTCTTCGTAGCGGTGCTTCTCGAGCTTCATGGTCTCTCCGGGCCGACCGGTGGGTCGGCGTTCAGGGGCCAATCGTAGGGGGACGTCCGGCCCCACACAACAGCGGGAAGGGCGTCGAGGCATGTCCCGAAAGCCCATGCGGGCTTCATCCCACGCACATCTTGCTAGCCGGCGCCGACCTGCGCGAGGGCCTCGTCGACGATGGCCTCGCTGCGCATGCCCTCGGCCTCGGCCTCGAAGTTGAGGACGATCCTGTGCCGCAGGGCGTCGTGGGCGATGCCGCGCATGTCCTCCCGGGAGACGGCCGCCCGGCCGTCGGCCAGGGCCAGGGCCTTCCCGCAGAGGGCCAGGGCCTGGGCCGCGCGCACGCTGGCGCCGTAGCGCACGAAGCGCTTGGTCAGGGGGCCGGCCTCGGCCGCGTCGGGGCGCGTGGCGTGGACGAGCTTGGTGATCCAGGACCGGGCGCGATCGCCCAGCGGCACGCTGCGCGTCAGCTGCTGCATGGCGCGCACCCGCTCGGCATCCAGGACGTGCTGGACGCTGGGCGTCTCCTTGGCGGTCGTGCGGTCGAGGATGGTCTCCATCTCGGCCGGGCCCGCGTTGGGCACCATGCTCTTGAGGAGGAATCGGTCCAGCTGGGCCTCGGGCAGCGGATAGGTGCCCTCCATCTCGATCGGGTTGATCGTGGCCAGGACGACGAAGGGGTCGGGCAGCGGGAAGGTCTTGCCGCCCGAGGTGACCTGCTGCTCCTGCATGGCTTCGAGCAGGGCACTCTGGGTCTTGGGGGTCGCGCGGTTGACCTCATCGGCGAGCAGCACATTGGCGAAGACGGGACCCTTGCGGAACTTGAACTCGCGCCGGCCTTCTTCCTCGGTGACGAGGTACGTGCCCACGACGTCGGCCGGCATCAGGTCCGGGGTGCACTGCACGCGCCCGAAGTCCAGCTCGAGGGCTTCGGCCAGTGTGCGTACGAGCAGGGTCTTGCCCGTGCCGGGCACGCCCTCGAGCAGCAGGTGGCCGCCGGCCAGAAGACAAAGCAGGGCATTGGAGACGACACCGTCCATGCCCACGATGACGCGACCGACTTGGGCACGCAGCTTGGCGACGTCTTCCGCGTAGCGGGCGACGGCCTCGGCGCTCTCCTGGACTCCGGGCGTGCTCACGGGCGATCTCCTGCGCTGACGCGAGTCGGCATGCTACCCGACTTCGTCGAGGGTGCGGCCACGCCACGTGACCTTCAGCTCGTCTTCCGCGAGGCGCCTGCAGGCCTCCATGTCGACGCCTTCCAGACCCTCGACGGCCGTGCAGATGACCTCGAGGCCTGCGTCCCGGGCCGAGCGGATCCAGTCCAGCATCGGGGTGAAGCCGTCGGGGGAGAACGCGGACGGGCAGTGGCGCTCGAACGTCTCGACATCCTGGGCGTTCAGGCTCACCGAGACCACGTCGATCAGGCCGACCAGCTCGCCGGCGGTGGGGCGCTTGTGGATGAGGTCGGCGTGGCCGTTCGTGTTCAGCCGGGTGCGCGCGCCGCGCTCCTTGGTCCACGCGGCGACCTGCTTGACCGTGTCCAGTCGCAGGGTCGGCTCGCCGAAGCCGCAGAAGACGATCTCGTCGTACGCCGTGGGATCGTCGATCGCGGCGAGGATCTCCTCGACACGCGGGTCCTTGGCGCGCCGCAGGTCGTAGCCCTTCACCTCGAACTCGTCGTGGGTGCGGGGGCAGAAGGTGCAGCGGGCGTCGCAGGCGTTCGTGACGTTCACGTAGAGGCTGTTGCGGATCTCGTACGTGGGCGGGCCGGCCGTCTCCTCCGTCGGGAGGCGGAAGAGGCGCCGGGCGTTGCGCGTCGTGATGCGCCGTACATCGGCCTCCGCGAGACCCTTGAGCTCGGCGAGGGCCTTGGCCGTGTGCGCGACGAAGGACGGCTCGTTGCGCTTGCCGCGCCGCGGCACGGGGGCGAGGAAGGGCGCGTCGGTCTCGACGAGCGTCTCCTCGATCGGGACGCTCAGCGCGGACTCGCGCACGTTCTCGCCCTTGGGGAAGGTCAGGATGCCCGAGAACGAGATGAGGAAGCCCGCGGCCCGGTAGCGATCGGCGTGGGCGGGATCCCCCGTGTAGCAGTGGATCACCCCGCGCAGGCCGGGGTAGGACTCGATGATGTCCGCCACGTCGTCGAAGGCCTGCCAGGAGCCCTCCTTGTCGCGAATGTGGACGATGATGGGCAGGTCGTTCTCGACGCCGCGCACGCAGTGGTGGTGGAACGAGCGCTGCTGCCGGGCGGGGTCGGTGTTGTCGCGGTAGTAGTCGAGCCCGGTCTCGCCGATGGCCACGAACCCACCGCCGTGGAGCGCCTCGTCGAAGGCCTCGAGGGCCGCGGCGTCGTCGGCCGGCACGTCGTTGGGGTGGATGCCGACGGTCGGGTACAGGCCCTCGCGGCCCTCGCAGAGCGCGGCACACTCCCGCGCGTTGTCCACGGACGTGGCCACGACGATGGCCTGATCGACGCCCTGCTCCCGCATGCGGGCCAGGACGTCGTCGCGATCGGACTCGAAGCTCTCCCACGTGAGGTGGCAGTGGGAGTCCACGAGCGGGGGCAGGTCGTGGGTCATGGCGCGCACGGTACCAGCGCCCTTCGGGCGTGGCGCGCGGCGGTCGGGGTCGGGCCTCCCCGGCCCTACAATCGTCCGCGTCGGCGGTCCCCGCAGAGGGGACCGCACCCGGCCCGGAGACCCCCCGCGTATGTCCGCAACGACTCGAGGCACGTTCACCCGCATCCTCCCGTGGGCCGCCCTGGCGCTCATGGTGGTGTTCTTCTTCATGCAGGTCGCCGCTCGCAACCGCGCCGCGGCCGCGGCGACGGACGCCCAGGAGCGGCTGCGCGCCCTCGAGCGCACGCCCACCGTCCCGCCGGCGGTCTCCGGCGGCAGCGATCTCGTCGCACTGCGTGAGGCCCTGAGGGCCTCCGAGGCGCGTGGCGAGCAGGCCGCGGCCGAGGTGCGCGCCCTGACGACGCAGCTCGAGCGCGCCGAGGCGGTGCGTGCGGCCCAGAAGGCCCGCGCGGATGCGCTCCAGTCGGAGGGGGGGCCGGCGGCGGCCAGGCTCAGCGCCCAGTGCGCGGCCCTGGAGGCGCAGCTCGCCGCCGCGCAGCGCGCCGCGGTGTCCGAGCGCGACCTGGCGTACGGCGCATCCGCCGCGCACCAGATCCAGCTGGCGGAGGCGAACAAGCAGACCTGGATCGTGCAGCAGGAAGCCGATGCGCTGCGCCGCGCGCTCGCCGAGGTGCATGCCCAGATCGAGCCGCTGCTGCGCCAAGCGCGCGACAACCAGGCGCGCATCGCCGCGTTGAGCGCGGCGCCGCCCCTCGGGGCCGCCCAGTGGGCGGCGGTCTCCGCCCTCGACCCGCTCGCCTC
>JARGNS010000373.1 GCA_029213105.1 Planctomycetota bacterium | reverse complement strand
GCGCTCCCTGGAACGCGAGGCCCTGCGCTAGACGAGGCGCGGCGCCCGGGCGAGGGCGAAGAGGGTCCCGACCGGCAGCCACACGGCGCGCGACCGCCACGCGGCGGGCAGGAGCGCGCCCGGCGTCAGGGCCGTGCGAGCCGGACGGAAGGTGACGCCCTCGAACCCGGCCGTGCCCAGGGCACGCGCCAGGGTGCGGCGTGTGAAGCGCACGGCGCCGGGGCGCGGATCGTGAAGCGGCCAGCGCGCCCCCAGGGCGCGGGCCCACGGTCCGCCCGCGTCGGGCACCGTCACGGCCAGCAAACCGCCGGGCGCCAGGGCCATGCGCAAGCGCCGCAGGGTCGGGCCGGGATCGGGGAGGCCCTGCAGACCGTCGAAGAGCGTGATGACGTCGAAGCTCACGGGCGCGAGCAACACATCCGCCAGCGTCCCCGCCCGTACCGGCCGACCGCTGTGCTCCGCCGCCGCACGCGCCAGGTCCGGGTCGGGCTCGAGGCCGCTGGCCTCGAAGCCCAGCGCACCGGCCTCCAGCAGGAGGCCGCCGCGCGCACAGCCCACGGCAAACAGACGCCCACGACCGCCCGCACGCCGGACCTGCGCGAGGCGTCGACGGCACTCGGCACGGAAGGCGGGATCGTCACCGCCGGCAGGCGTAGTCAACGCTTGCGGCCCACGATCGTGCGGTCCGCGAAGGGACTCAGGCGCGCCAAGGGCAGGACGCGCGTCTGCAGGCCGCGCAGGCGCAACTGGAAGGACCACTCCGGGCCGCGACGGAAGTGCCCGAGGCGCGCGTGCGACAGACCGAAGCCCGTGCTCGCGCGTTCCTGCAGCTTGGCCAGATCGAACTTGAGGCGCGCGTCGGGATCGGGATCACGCAAGACGAGGACGCCACCGGGCTCGAGGGCCGCGACGCAGCGATCGAGCAGCCGTTCCTGTGCCTGCGCATCCAGGAAGTGCAGCACATCGACGAGGGCGATGCCCTGACACGCGGGGATCTCGAAGTCGGCGAGGTCGGCCTCGACACCCTCGATGGGCAGCCCCTCCGCGCTGACGTTCAGGGCGGCCACGCGGAACGCATCGTGATCGACGCCGAGTACCTCGCGCCCCGGGGCGTCCTCGACCAGGACATGCGCGAGCAGCCCGGCGCCGCAGCCGAGATCCACGATGCGGCCCTCGGCGGGGAAGTGCGCGGCGAGCCCGCGCAGACCACGGCGCTCAAGCCGCAGCCAGCGGTAGAGGTGGGTGCCGACCCCACCGTCCTTGTAGCGATCGCCGATCGAGGCCATCGTGTGTCTCCCGAAGTCCACGGAGGGGTCCGGGCGCGTGTCCCCGCCCCCCGTGCCAGGGCAGCATAGGCGAGCACGGCCCCCGCGAAGAACACCACCCCGCGGGCGCCGCCGGATCCCCCGGCGGCTACTTGGCGCGGGGCACGAGCAGCGCGGCGTGGCGCTCCTCGCCGGCCCGCCGCACGTGCAGCTGGTAGCTCTGGCCCGGGCGCGCCGCAGAGAACGCCATTACGAGATCCAGCTCGTTCCCCACGGCCTCGCCGTCGATGGCCAGGACGACGTCCCCCGTACGCACGCCCGCTCGATCCGCGGCGCTGGAGCGCTCCACGCGCGTGACCTGGAGGTAGTCCCCGGTGTTGCGCAGCGACATGCCGAAGTCCTCGGGACGCATGGGGCTCGTCTTCATGCCCGAGGTACGGCCCGCCCGGGAGCGACCGAGGCTACGCGGCGCCACGGAACCACGGCCGACACTCGGCGGCGGCAGCGTGCCGCCGTGCGTGCGTGTGCTGCTGACGATGCCCGGCGGCCGGGAGCTCGGGGCCGAGGTCGTGGGCGTCTCAGGTAGTGGCTTTCGCGCCGGCGCCTGCCCCAGGGCGCGCTGGAGGAGTTGCTTCACCTGCTCCCCGGGGATGGCGAAGGCGATGCCGTTGCAGCGCGGCATGATCGAGACGACCACGCCGAGCAGTTCCCCATCGAGATTGAGCAGCGCGCCCCCCGAGTTGCCCGAGTTGATGGACGCGTCCGTCTGGATGAGGTTGTCGAGCGCCGAGACGACCCCCACGGTGATCGTGTCGCCGAGGCCGCGCGGGTTGCCGATCGCGATCACGCTCTCCCCCAACAAGGCCCCGCCGCTGTGCGCGATCGAGACATAGGGGAAGGGTCGCGAGCGCTGGATCCGCAGCAGGGCCAGATCGTTGCCGGGCAGGTTCGCCACGACCTGCGCGCGGTAGCTGCCGCCGTCACCCCAGAGCTGCACGCGGAAGGTGGAGCCCCCCTTGATGACGTGGCTGTTCGTCACGACGAACCCTGCGGGATGAACCAGGACGCCGGCGCCGGCGGACTGGATCCACATGTTGCGGGACGAGCGCTTCTCGGCGAACACGCTCACGACAGCGGGTGCCGCGTGCTGGACGACATCCACGACCTGGGTGCGGCGACGCGCCCCGCCATCGCGGGCCGCGCCCGCACGGCCCGCGGCGAACGCCGTCACGGCCAGCAAGGTGGCAAGGACCAGGACGTTCAGGTTGCGGACCGTGCCGCCAGCGAACAACGGACGAAGCATGGACACCCCCGGGGCGGGCAGCGCGGCCGACGAGCAAGGGGTTGGGTCGGTCGCGGGAGGGGGCTCCCCCAGCGGGGATGAAGCCGTGGGACGAAGGCCCGCACTTCGTGACGAACGGCACACGAACCGCGCCGGGCGCCGGATGGCAAAACGCAAAGGAGCCGGGCCATACGCCCGGCTCCTCGCGAATCGGGGCGAGCACTCGTTCGAGCGCTCGCCTGCCTGAAGTTCGATCGGCTACGAGAGCGAATCGGCCCAGGGCATCATGGCGAAGACCTTGACGATCAGCGGTGCGAACACCAGCGAGATCACGGCCATGAGCTTCAGCAGGATGTTGATCGAGGGACCCGACGTGTCCTTGAAGGGGTCACCGACGGTGTCGCCGACGACGGACGCCTTGTGGCGATCCGTACCCTTGCCACCGGTCTTCTCGATGTGCTTCTTGGCGTTGTCCCACGCACCACCGGCGTTCGAGAGCATGATGGCGAGCGGCACACCAGCGACGAGCGAGCCGGCGAGCAGGCCGCCCAGCGCGTTCGGGCCGAGCAGGCAACCGACCACGACGGGAATCAGCACGGCGAGGATGCCGGGCTTGACCATCTCCTTGAGCGAGCTGGCCGTCGTGATGTCGACGCACTTCTCGTAGTCGGCGACGGCGCCTTCCTTGCCTTCCTTGAGGCCGGGGACCTCGCGGAACTGACGCTGCACCTCGTGGATGACCGCCTGGGCCGCACGGCCCACCGCGCTCATCGTGTCGGCGGTGAAGAGGAACGGGACCACGCCACCGATGAACAGGCCGATCAGCACCACCGGGTCGGCGATGTCGAGATCGAGCGTGGTGCCGAGCACCTCGAGGGCCGCACCGTAGGCGACGAACAGCGCGAGGGCCGTGAGCGCTGCCGAGCCGATGGCGAAGCCCTTGGCGATGGCGGCGGTCGTGTTGCCGGCGGAGTCGAGGCTGTCGGTGCGCTCGCGCACCTCGGGAGGCAGGTGCGCCATCTCGGCGATGCCGCCCGCGTTGTCGGCGATGGGGCCGTACGCGTCGACGCCGACCGTGATGCCCAGCGTGCCGAGCATGCCGACGGCGGCGAGCGTGATGCCGAACATCCCGCCCAGCAGGTAGCCGACCAGGATGGCCACACAGATGATCAGCAGCGGCAGCACGGCCGACTTGAAGCCGAGTGCGAGACCACCAATGATGTTCGTGGCGTAGTTGTCGCTCTGCTCGGCGAGCTTCTCGACGGTGCCGCCGGAGGTGTAGTGCTCGGCCGTGAAGCCGATGCCCATGCCGCACGCGAGGCCGACGACCATGGCCCAGGCCCAGTTCATGGCCTCGACGCCCTCGACATCGCCGAAGAGCACGTTCGCCATCACGAGGACGAGCACACAGAAGAGGACGGCCGAGACGATCGTGCCCTTGCGGAGTGCGGCCTGGGGGTCACCACCCTCCTTCACCCGCACGGCGAAGACGCCGGCGATGGAGGCCACGACACCGGCGGCGACGCTGGCGAAGATGAAGCCGACTGCCGCGCCAGCACCGGCGGTGTTCATGACCATGTCGCCCGTCACGGGGTCCTTGGTCGTGAAGGCCGCCATGCCGAGCACGATGGCGCCGAGCAGGGCGCCGACGAAGCCGCGATCCAAGCGGTCGTCGCCGAGTTGGCGGG